>NZ_CAUPYL010000005.1:0-54507 GCF_963515265.1 uncultured Frigoribacterium sp. | reverse complement strand
GACCTCGATCGTTCGCGGCAGCGGCCCCGGCCGCCTCGACGCTCTTGGTCACCGCAGCGGCGCGACGTGTCTCGCGCTCGACGTCGGGGGTCGTCTGCCGCAGTGCGGCGAGCTGCGCGTACAGCTCGGCGGCGCGGGTCGTGGCCGCGGCGACCTCGTCGTCGGCTGTCGCCTGCGCGGACCTCGCGTCGGCCGCTCGCGCGGCCGCCTCGTCCGCCAGTCGCTCGCGCTCCTGGCGGGCCGCCTCCCTCTGGTCACGGAGCGAGACGAGCGTGTTGCTGGCGAGCGTCGCGTCGGACATGACCCCCTGCCAGCGCTCGCCGAGCTGCGTGAGCGTGCCCAGCTGCTGGAGCACGTCGTCCGGGTGGTCGGAGCCCAGCAGGACGCTCGTCGTGGAGGCGCCCCGCCCGGCCCGGGCGAGGTGTGCCGCGAGCTGGCCTGCCTGCTGATGGGCCGCCTCCTCGGCGAGCTCGGCCTCCGCGGCACGACCCGACAGCTGGTCGGCGAGCGCGTCGGCCTCGACGAGGGCCGAGTCGGCGTCGGCACGTGCCGCCGAGGCGGACACCGCCTGGTCGCTCCGCTCGGCTGCCGTCGCCTCGAGCGCGTCCAGGGACGCCAGCACGGCGTCGATCTGCTGCTGGGTCGCCGCCGTCCCGGAGTCGACGCCCACGGCCGAGGCCGGGACGCCGGCGCCGAGGACCAGAGCCAGGGAGGCGGCGAGGGCGACCGTGCCGACGCAGGTCGCGCGCAGTCCGGGTCTCGCGGCACGACGGGGGCGGCGGGCGGCGAGCATGGACCGATGCTATCCGGGAGCCGCCACGCTCGCGCCGCCCCGAGAGGGGGTCGCCTCCCTGGTCCCCGAGGGGCCGGGTGCTACCATCGCCCTCGGAGCAGGCCGGTCTGGCTGCTGGTCGCCGGTGGTGACAGGCGGAACGCCCCGACACGTGCACGAAGCAGATCGCACGGGGTCGCGAGGTGGGTCCGACCGTTTCTTCCGCTGACCAGACGTGCCGCCGCCTCCGTCGCGTTGCTGTACGTGCGTGTCCTCACGCCGTCCCCGCCGCCCGCTCCCGCTGCACATCGATGCCCACACGGGGCCTCGATGCAAAACAAAGAGGAGTAGCCCCCACATGGAGGGTCCAGAGATCAAGTTCGGCGAAGCCGTCCTCGACAACGGCAAGTTCGGCAAGCGCACCATCCGATTCGAGACCGGCCGTCTCGCACAGCAGGCTCAGGGAGCCGTCGCTGCGTACCTCGACGAGGACACGATGCTCCTCTCGGCCACGAGCGCGAGCAAGAAGCCGAAGGACAACTTCGACTTCTTCCCGCTCACCATCGACGTCGAGGAGCGCTCGTACGCCGCGGGCAAGATCCCCGGCTCGTTCTTCCGTCGTGAGGGTCGTCCCTCCACCGAGGCCATCCTCGTCTGCCGTCTCATCGACCGGCCCCTGCGTCCCTCGTTCGTCGAGGGCCTCCGCAACGAGGTGCAGGTCGTCATCACCGTCCTGAGCATCGCGCCCGACGAGTTCTACGACGCCCTGGCCATCAACGCCGCCAGCGCCTCGACCCAGATCTCCGGCCTGCCCTTCTCGGGCCCGATCGCCGGCGTGCGCCTCGCGCTCATCGGCGACCAGTGGGTCGCGTTCCCCAAGGCCTCGCAGCTCGAGGAGGCCGTCTTCGACCTCACCGTCGCCGGCCGTGTCGTCACCGACGCCGCGGGCAACGAGGACGTCGCCATCATGATGGTCGAGGCCGAGGCCACCGAGCACGCCTGGGGCCTCATCCAGGGCGGCGCCACCAAGCCCGACGAGGCCGTCGTGGCCCAGGGACTCGAGGCGGCCAAGCCCTTCCTCAAGCAGCTCGTCGACGCGCAGTCGGCCATGGCCGCGCAGGCGTTCAAGGAGATCGCCGACTACCCGGTCTTCCTGCCCTACACGGACGAGGTCCTCGCGGCCGTCACCGAGGCCGCCGGCACCGAGCTCGCCGAGGTCTACAAGATCGCGGGCAAGACCGAGCGCCAGGACGCCGACGACGTGCTCAAGGGCAAGGTCAAGGACGCGATCTCGGCCAAGGTCGACGCGGGCGAGCTGCCCGCCGAGGCCAACGGCCAGGTCTCCGCCGCCTACAAGTCGGCGACGAAGAAGGTCGTCCGCGACCGCATCCTCACCGAGCAGGTCCGCATGGACGGTCGCGGCCTCGCCGACATCCGTCCGCTCGACGCCGAGGTCCAGGTCATCCCGCGCGTGCACGGCTCCGCCATCTTCCAGCGCGGCGAGACCCAGATCATGGGCGTCACCACGCTGAACATGCTCAAGATGGAGCAGCAGATCGACTCGCTGAGCCCGGTCACCAAGAAGCGCTACCTGCACCACTACAACTTCCCGCCCTACTCGACCGGCGAGACCGGTCGCGTCGGTTCGCCGAAGCGTCGCGAGATCGGGCACGGCTTCCTCGCCGAGCGCGCCCTCGTGCCGGTGCTGCCGTCGCGCGAGGAGTTCCCGTACGCCATCCGTCAGGTGTCCGAGGCCCTCGGCTCCAACGGCTCGACGTCGATGGGCTCCGTCTGCGCCTCGACCCTGTCGCTGCTCAACGCCGGTGTGCCCCTGCGCGCCCCGGTCGCGGGCATCGCGATGGGCCTCGTGTCCGACGAGGTCGACGGCCAGACGCGCTACGCCGCGCTGACCGACATCCTCGGTGCGGAGGACGCCCTCGGCGACATGGACTTCAAGGTCGCCGGCACGTCCGAGTTCGTCACGGCCATCCAGCTCGACACGAAGCTCGACGGTCTGCCGACCGCCGTCCTCGACGCCGCCCTGAAGCAGGCCAAGGAGGCGCGCACCGCCATCCTGAGCGTGCTCAACTCGGCCATCGACGCACCCGACGAGATGGCCCCGACCGCGCCCCGCGTGATCTCGGTCCAGATCCCGCAGGACAAGATCGGCGAGCTGATCGGCCCGAAGGGCAAGACGATCAACTCGATCCAGGACACCACGGGTGCCGACATCTCGATCGAGGAGGACGGCACGGTCTACATCGGCGCCGTCGACGGTCCCTCGGCCGAGGCAGCTCGCGCCCAGGTGAACGCGATCGCGAACCCGACGAACCCCGAGATCGGCGAGCAGTTCCTCGGAACGGTCGTCAAGATCGCGTCGTTCGGGGCCTTCGTCTCGCTCCTCCCCGGCAAGGACGGCCTGCTGCACATCAGCGAGGTCCGCAAGCTGGCCGGCGGCAAGCGCGTCGAGGCCGTCGAGGACGTCCTCGGCGTCGGACAGAAGATCCTGGTCGAGATCACCAAGATCGACGACCGCGGC
Source organism: uncultured Frigoribacterium sp. (assembly GCF_963515265.1). NCBI lineage: Bacteria > Bacillati > Actinomycetota > Actinomycetes > Micrococcales > Microbacteriaceae > Frigoribacterium > uncultured Frigoribacterium sp. The sequence continues at coordinate 51,196 of NZ_CAUPYL010000005.1, read as the reverse complement.
AAGCTGTCGCTCGCGCCCGTCGTCGCCGACGAGGCCGACACCGACTCGAGCGGTGCCGCCGAGCAGTCGAACGACGAGTCCGTCGAGGTCTAGTCCCCGACGAGCAGTAGACCGCAGCGCCCGTCCCGACCACGTCGGGGCGGGCGCTGCGTCGTCGGTGCAGCCCCCCGTGGCCGCCCCCGAACTCGGGGTGCCGGATCTCGTAACGATCGGGTGCGGCGTCAGGCGGACGGCGGCCTCAGCACGTACGCTTGTCGCAGGAGCGAGCACGGTGCTCCCGGGCCATCTCAGGCGGCACATCGAGGTGGTCGTCCGGCGTACCCGCCTGGCTGCCCCTCGGGGCAGCGTCCCGCGGGGCCGGCACCTCGACCGCACGACGCCACGACCACGAAGGGCACGGAGTGACGAACACGTCGGCGGGCATCCCCGGTCCCACCACGCCTTCCGCGCCTCCCGTCGACCTCCCTGCGCGCCTCCCCGAGACCGTCGGCGACGCCACCGTGCCCGTCGACCTCGGCATCATCCAACCTCGACGTCGACTCGGGGTCTCCGACCTCCGGGTCTTCCCCGTCGCGCTCGGCGGCAACGTCTTCGGCTGGACCGCCGACCAGACCGACACCATGTCCGTCCTCGACGCCTACTACGACCACGGCGGCAACTTCGTCGACACGGCGGACAGCTACGCCGGCGGCCGCAGCGAGGTCATGATCGGCTCGTGGATGCGCTCGCGCCGATCGCGCGACGACATGGTCGTCTCGACCAAGGTCGGCAAGGGCGCGGACGCTCCCGGGCTCTCGCCGCGCTCGATCGAGCGCGCCGTGGAGGCGTCCCTCGAGCGCCTGGGCACCGACCACATCGACTTGTTGTACCTGCACGTCGACGACACCGAGGTCGCCTTCGAGCGCACCCTGCTCGCGGTCGACCACCTCATCCGCGCGGGCAAGGTCCGCTGGTTCGGCGGGTCGCACCACTCGGGCAACCGGCTCTACGAGGCGCGCATCGCCGCCGGCATGCTCGGTGTGGCCCCGATGGTGGCCCTGCAGAACCAGTACAGCCTCATGCACCGCACCGAGTACGAGAAGGGCCTGGCGCGCGTCGCCGCGCAGCTGCGCCTCGGGGTCATGCCCCGGTTCGCCCTGGCCGGCGGGTTCCTCACCGGCAAGTACCGCTCGCGCTCCGACTTCGCCGGCACGAAGCGCGGCCGCGGCGTCTCCGGTTACCTGACGAAGAAGGGGCTGCGGGTGCTGCACGAGCTCGACAGCGTCGCGTCGGCGCACGAGGTCTCGACAGCGGCCGTGGCCCTGGCCTGGCTCCTGGCCAAGCCGCACGTCGTGGCGCCCGTGGCGAGCGCCACGAACGCCAAGCAGGTCGTCGAGCTCGCGCAGGCGGCCACGGTCAAGCTCACGCGCACCCAGGTGCTCGAGCTCGACCGCGTCTCCGCGTAGCGGAACGCCCAGTCCGCCCTCTGTCACGGGCCGGACCGGCCTGATCGGTCTCGTCAGCCCGACGGGCCTGATCGGCACGACGGGCCCGATCGCGGGGGCGGGCCCGGTGCCGTCGGCGGGCTAGGCCGGCAGGAGGCGCTCGGCCGTCCGGCGGAGCGCCGCGGACGCTGCGATGGCGTCGCCGCAGTACGCGCCCACGAGCGCACCGTCGAGCGCCAGCAGGAAGTCGTCGGCCGCGTCCCCGGGCATCGGGTGGTCGGCTTCCTTGAACAGCTCGACGAGAGCGTCGGTGAGCCATTCCTGGTGCTCGGCCACGGCGGCGCGGACGGGGTGGGTCGGGTCGCTGAACTCGGCGGCGGCGTTCGCGAAGGCCGAGCCACGGAATCGGGGCGACTGCAGCGAGGCGACGACCTCGTCGACGACGGCGAGGACGGTCGCGGCCCCGCCCGGGGACGCGGCGACGACGGCCTCGAGCCCGGCGACGGCACGCTCGTGCCTCACGCGCAGGTACTCGAGCACGAGGGTGTCCTTCGCGCCGAAGTGCTTGTAGAACGTGGCCTTCGTCACGGACGCCTCGGCGATGAGGCGGTCGACGCCGACGACGCGGACGCCCTCGTCGTAGAAGAGCCGGTCGGCCGTCGTCAGCACGCGGTCCCGGGCGCCGGGCGTCACCTGGTCGGCACGGGGCCGCCCCGGGAGACGCTGGACGGCCGGAGGGGGGGAATCGACCGTCACAGCGTGGCTCCTCGAGGCATATCGGCTTGGAGCAGCGCGGGGGACGTCTGCTCCGGACCGCCGGATGACCTCCGACCAGCCGCCGACGACGAGGCAGGGGGTGTCCCGTCGACGGTTCCCCGACTCTATCACCGCGGAGGACAGACTGAACCGTCTGTTTGTCCGCAGGGCCGTCCCCAGTTCGGGTGCCAGCCCCGACGGTCGGGTCGTGCCGAGGTGCGGTCCCGTAGGCTCGACGCGATGAACGGCCCGGTCTCCCTCCCACTCGACTCGGTCGAGCTCTCCTTCCGCGCGACGGGCGACGCACTCGTGCGGCGCACCCTCCTCCCGACGGGCGTCCGCGTCCTCACCGAGCAGATGCCCGGGGCCCGCAGCGCCACCGTCGGCTTCTGGGTCGCCGTGGGCTCCCGCGACGAGCAGCCCGGAGAGCGCGGCTCCACGCACTTCCTCGAGCACCTCCTCTTCAAGGGGACGGCGACGCGTTCGGCGCTCGACATCGCGGTCGCCTTCGAATCGGTCGGCGGCGAGCACAACGCCGCCACCGCGAAGGAGTACACCTGCTACTACGCCCGGGTGCGCGACGTCGACCTGGACGACGCCGTCGACGTCCTCGCCGACATGCTGACGTCCTCGGCCCTCGAGCCCGGCGAGTTCGAGACCGAGCGGGGCGTGATCCTCGAGGAGCTCGCGATGGCCGACGACGACCCCGCGGACGTGGCCGGCGAGCGCCTGTTCGAGTCCGTCTTCGGCGAGCACCCGCTGGGGCGCCCGATCGGGGGATCGTCCGAGAGCATCAAGGAGGCGCGGCGCGACGACGTGCACGCGCACTACCTCGCGAACTACCGGCCCCGCGACCTCGTGGTCACGATCGCCGGAGCCGTCGACCACGACCACGTCGTCGAGCGGCTCGAGCAGGCACTCGCGAGGTCGTCCTGGTCGACCGAGGCAGCCGCTCCCGTGCCCCGACGCTCGACCGAGCTCGTCGTGCCGACGCCCAGCGAGCCGACCCTCGTCGTGCGCCGCCCCCTCGAGCAGGCCACGGTCCTGCTGGGCATGCCGGGCATCTCCGCCTCCGACGACCGTCGCCCCGCCCTCGCCGTCCTCAACTCGGTCCTGGGGGGCGGCATGTCGTCCCGCCTGTTCCAGGAGGTCCGAGAACGGCGCGGCCTGGCCTACTCGGTCTACTCGTTCGCCCCGAGCTACTCCGACGCCGGGCTGTTCGGGCTCTACGCCGGCTGCACGCCGGGCAACGTCGAGATGGTCGGGCAGCTCATGCTCGACGAGCTCGACCGCGTCGCCGAGTCGGGCATCACCGAGCTCGAGCGGGAGCGGGCGCTCGGCCAGCTCGGCGGCGCCGCCGCCCTCGCGCTCGAGGACAGCGACACCCGGATGAACCGCCTCGGCCGGGCCGAGCTGTCGACCGGCGAGTTCGTCGACCTCGACGCCTCGCTCACCCGGCTCGGGCGCGTCGGCCTCGACGACGTGCGCGACCTCGCCCGCGAGCTCCGGTCCGGCCCCCTCTCGACCGTGGTCGTGGGCGACGTCGACGGATCCTCCTTCACGCCCCCGACGACGACGTCGGCGGCGGTCACCCCATGAGTCAGGAGACGACGGTGTCCCACTACCTCTACCTGGTCCGGCACGGCGAGCAACAGGACGCCGAGCACGGGCTCCCCGACGGCCCGCTGTCCGAGCGCGGCAAGCGACAGGCGCGGCTCCTCGCCGAACGGCTCGGGGGAGTCCCGTTCTCCGCAGCCTGGCACTCCCCGCTCGAGCGGGCGGCCGAGACGGCGCGCATCATGACCGAGCGGCTGCCCGCCCTCGAGTCGCAGCCGTCGACGCTGCTCTTCGACTGCGTGCCCTCGGGCCCGACGGCCGACATGCCGTCCGCCTACAAGCCGTTCTTCGGCGGCGTCACCGAGGACGAGATCGAGGCGGGCCAGGCACAGATGGCCGACGCGGTGTCCGAGTGGCTGACGCCCTCCCGCGAGGATCGCCACGACCTGCTCATCACGCACAACTTCGTCATCGGATGGTTCGTGCGCGAGGTCTTCGGGGCTCCCGACTGGCGCTGGATGGGCGTGAACCAGGCCAACGCGGGCCTGACCATCATCCGCGTCCGCTCGGCGAAGCCGCCGGAGCTCGTGACGCACAACGACCTGGGCCATCTCCCCGTCGAGCTCCGGACCGGCCTCCCGGTCGAGCAGCCGATCTAGCTGACGGGCTCCCGGGGCGCCACCGGCTTGGCGAACCAGGTCGTCGCGTTCGGGTTGTCGTTGTACGGCTCGACCTCGCGGTAGCCGGTGGCCCGGTAGAGGGCCCCGGCCGCCAGGAGGCTCTCGTTCGTGTCGAGGACGACCAGGTCGGCGCCCAGGCCGGCGGCCACCTCCTCGAGCTCGGCCATCAGCAGGCGACCGAGACCTCGCCCGCGGGCCTCCGGGCGCACGTAGACGTGCTTGACCTCGTACCGCACCAGGCCCTCCTCGGTCGGGTCGATGCGGCGGACCCCGCCGCAGGCCAGGGCAGGCACGACGCCGGGCACGGCGCCGGTCGCGACGGATCCGGCATCGACGTCCTCGCTCTCGACGACGAGGAACGACCCGGCCGGGGGAGTGAAGGTCGCGTCCGACGGCGACGCGGTGCGGTAGCTGCCCTTCCCCGACGGGAAGGTCTCCCGGCGCTCGGCGAAGTACGCCTCGAGCAGCTCGGCGGCGGCGGGGGACGACACGGGGACGGCACGGAACCGGGGCATGCGCACCATGCTAGGTCGGGCGGGCCCCCGGGCGCTGCCGGGTAGGTTGGAGCCCATGACCTCCCAGATCGCCGTCGTCGGAGCCACGGGCACCCTCGGCTCGTTCGTCGTCGACCTCGTCCGGCGCACGCCCGGCCTCGAGCTGCACGCCGGCCTCTCGTCCCGTGACGACCTCGACGACGTGCGCGGCGCCGACCTCGTGGTCGACGTGACCCACCCGGCCGTCAGCCCCGGCATCGTCGAGCACGTCGTCCGGGCGGGCCTCCCCGTCCTCGTGGGCACCTCGGGCTGGAACGCCGAGCGGGTGGCGAAGCTCCGGACGGTCGTCGCGGACGTCGGCGGCCCCGGCGTCCTGGTCGTCCCGAACTTCTCCCTCGGGTCCGTCCTCGCGACGCGGTTCGCCACGATGGCGGCGCGCTTCTACGAGAGCGTCGAGATCGTGGAGGCGCACCACCAGGGCAAGGTCGACTCGCCCTCCGGCACGGCCGTCCGCACGGCGGAGCTGATCGCCGAGGCGCGTCGCGAGCTCGGCCCGGTCTCCGCGCCCTTCTCCGACCAGCGCGCCCGCGGCCAGCAGGTCGCCAGCGTCCCGGTGCACAGCATGCGCCTCCGCGGCGTCGTCGCGAAGCAGGAGGTCGTCTTCGGCGGCGAGGGCGAGACGCTCACCCTGACGCACGACACGATCTCGCAGCGCGCCTACGAGCAGGGGCTGCTCGTCGCCATGGCCGAGGCTCCGCGGGTCGTGGGTGTCGTCGTGGGGCTCGACAGCGTGCTGCCGCTCGACTGATGAAGGGCCGCACCGCGGCGCTCGTCATGGCGCTGTTCCTCCTCCTGTACGTCGTCCTCGTCGCCCAGCGCGCGTACCTCTTCGTCATGACCGGCGAGCCCGTGGCCGTCGTGCTCGGCGTGGCCCTGCTCGTCCTGCCGGTCCTCGGGATCTTCGCCCTGGTCGCCGAGCTGCGCTTCGGGGTGCACACGCAGCAGATGGTGCGCGAGCTCGAGGAGGCTGGCGAGCTGCCGGTGGACGAGGTCCCGCGCCGTGCCTCGGGTCGGTACGAACGCGCCGCGGCCGACGCCGCCTTCCCGCGCTGGGCGCAGGCGGTCGAGGACGCCCCCGACGACTGGCGGGCCTGGTTCCGGCTCGGCCTGGCCTACGACGCGTGCGGTGACCGCAGGCGAGCCCGACAGGCAGTCCGCAAGGCCTCGCGGATGCGGTCCGCGGCCTAGCGGCCGCCGACCAGCGCGTCGACCGCCTGGTCGACCGTGCGGTGACGGAAGGCGAAGCCGTCCGCGAGCAGCGCCTCCGGCACGACCTGCTGGCTGGGCAACAGCATCTCGCGACCTGCCTCCTGCATCGCCGTGCTGATGACGACCTCGGGCACCGTGAGCGCGTAGGGGCGTCCCAGGTCCTTGGCGAGCCGTCTCGTCAGGGCGTCGCTGGTCGCGGGCGTGGGGCCGGCGAGGTTGACGGGGCCCCTGAGGCTCGACGTCAGCAGGTGCACGATGGCCGCGGCCTCGTCGTGCAGGCTGATCCAGGGCCAGAACTGGTCGCCCGTGCCGAGGCGCGAGCCGAGGCCGAGCTTCGTGAGGGGCAGCAGCGGGGCCATGGCGCCGCCGGGGCCCACGACGACGCCGGTGCGCAGGTGGACGACACGGGTGGCATCGGGCGTCGGGGCGGTCGCGGCCTCCCAGTCGGCGACGACGTCGCTGAGGAAGCCGCTGCCGCGGGGGCTCTGCTCGGTCAGGCGCTCGCCCGGGCGGTCGCCGTAGATGCCCACGGCCGAGCCGCTCAGGAACACGGCGGGCGGTCGCTCGGCGCCGGCCATGCCGTGCGCGAGCGTGGCGGTGGCCGTCACGCGGGAGTCACGGATCTCGCGCTTGTAGCCGGCGGTCCAGGGCAGCCGACCGAGGGAGGCGCCGCTCAGGTTCACGACGGCGTCCGCCCGGTCGAGCAGGGTGCGGTCGACGATGCCGGCCGCGGGCACCCACGTCGCCTCGCCCTCGTCGCGGGCCTCGCGCCGGACGAGCGCGACGACCGTGTGGCCGGCGGCCACCAGCTGGCGTCGGAGCTCGGTGCCGACGAGGCCGGAGGCGCCGGAGACGAGGACGGTGAGGGAGTCGGCGGTCATGGGCCCGGTCTTTCTCGAGGAGGTGCGGCGCAGGGGAGCTGCGCCTCCCCGGGAGCGTAGCCGCGCCTCCTGCCGGTCGCCCGGGCACCGGCCCGAGGGCCGGTGGGCCGAGCCTGCCGCCGATCGAGGCTCGTCGGTGGTCGGAGGTAGAGTCGTGGCCGTGACTGATGCCGACGCCGTGACCCCCGCCTCCTCGTCTCCCGAGACCGCCGCCGACCCCGTCGAGTTCCGCAGCGACGTCACGGTCGAGCTGGTCCGCTCGAGCGCGCACGACTCCGACGTCCTCTTCGCGGCGCGTGTCTCGACGATGGGCGAGCAGACGCTCGAGGGCGCCCAGGCCTCGGCCGACGGGGCCCAGGCGACCAAGGGCGCCGGCCTGATCAACTACCTCATGCGCGACCGCCACGGCTCGCCGTTCGAGCACAACTCGATGACCTTCTACGTGCAGGCGCCGATCTTCGTGTTCCGCGAGTTCATGAGGCACCGCATGGCGAGCTACAACGAAGAGAGCGGTCGCTACCGCGAGCTCAACCCCGTCTTCTACGTCCCCGCCGCGACCCGCAACCTGCAGCAGGTGGGCAAGCCCGGCGCCTACGACTTCCTGCCCGGCACGCCCGAGCAGAGCGAGCTCGTCCGGTCCGAGACCGAGCGCACCTCGCGCGAGGCCTACGCGGCCTACAAGCGCATGCTCGACGAGGGCATCGCCCGCGAGGTCGCCCGCATCGTCCTGCCGCTGAACATCTACTCGTCCATGTACGTCACCGTGAACGCGCGGTCGCTGATGAACTTCCTCAGCCTCCGCACGAAGCGCGAGGGCACGCACTTCCCGTCGTTCCCGCAGCGCGAGATCGAGATGTGCGCCGAGAAGATGGAGGACATCTGGGCCGAGCTCATGCCGCTCACCTACGCCGCCTTCGGCACGAACGGCCGCGTCGCCCCCTGACCGGGCCGATCCTGGCCGTCCGAGGGGCGATCCGCGCGGGGCGAGACAGTACGCTGGTCGACGTGTCGAACATCAGCAACCCCTTCGGGCAGGTCCTCGTCGCTCTCGTCACCCCCTTCACCGCCGACGGCGAGGTCGACTGGCCGGCGGTCGAGAAGCACATCGACGACTGCGTCTCGGCGGGTGCCGACGGCATCGTCGTCACCGGCACGACGGGCGAGACCAGCACCCTGACCGACCCCGAGAAGCTCAAGCTCGTCGAGGTCGGCAAGTCGGTCGCGGCGGGGCGCGCCAAGATCATCACGGGCGGCGGCTCGAACGAGACCGCGCACGCCATCCAGCTGTACAAGGCCAGCGAGAAGGCCGGCGCCGACGGCGTCATGATCGTCACGCCGTACTACAACAAGCCCACGCAGGCCGGCGTCCTCACGCACTTCCGCATGATCGCCGACGCGACCGACCTGCCGGTCATCCTCTACGACATCCCCGGCCGCACCGGCATCCCGATCAAGTACGAGACGCTGCTGCGTGCCGCGAAGCACCCGAACATCGTGGCGGTCAAGGACGCGAAGGGCGACTTCGCCGAGGTCAGCCGCGTCATCAACCAGACCGACCTGCTCTACTTCTCGGGCGACGACGCGAACGTGCTCCCGCACCTGGCGATCGGCGCCTCCGGCCTCATCGGCGTGACGGCGAACATCGTCTCGGCGCCGTACCGCACCATGATCGACGCCGTGAACGCAGGCGACCTGCACACGGCCACGGCAGCCCACAAGATGCTCGAGCCGCTGGTGCGCGCCGTCATGACGCACGTGCCCGGCACGGTCGCGGCGAAGTACATCCTGCACGGCCTCGGCCGCATCTCCAGCCCCCGCGTCCGCCTGCCGCTCGTCGGCCCGGAGGACAGCGAGGCGGCGCTCATCGAGGACGAGCTCTCGCACGTGGGCGACATCCCCGGGCTCGACCTCAGCCGCTTCCGCCCCGACCGCAACGCCGCGGCCGGCGGCGCCCTGCCCAAGGTGCACGGCACCACGCGCTGACCACGCGGCACGCCGCCGGCCGCGTGACGGTGCGGCGCGCGGGCCGACTGAGACCTCGATCCCCGGGGCACGAGCCCCGACCTCGACCCGAAGGACATGATGCCCACGACCGTCAAGACCCCGCGCAAGCTCGAGGACGGCACGCTCCGGGTCATCCCGGTCGGCGGCCTCGGCGAGATCGGGCGCAACATGACCGTCTACGAGATCGACGGCAAGCTGCTCGTCGTCGACTGCGGGGTGCTGTTCCCCGAGGAGCACCAGCCGGGCGTCGACCTGATCCTCCCGGACTTCTCGCCCCTCCGCGACCGGCTGGACGACGTCCTCGCGGTCGTGCTGACCCACGGCCACGAGGACCACATCGGCGCGGTGCCCTATCTCCTCCGCCTCCGCGCGGACATCCCGCTGATCGGCTCGCAGCTGACGCTCGCCCTGATCGAGGCGAAGCTCAAGGAGCACCGCATCAAGCCCTACACGCTGACGGTCAAGGAGGGCGGGCGCGAGACGCTCGGCCCGTTCGACCTCGAGTTCGTCGCGGTGAACCACTCGATCCCGGACGCCCTCGCCGTCGCGATCCGCACCTCCGCCGGCCTCGTCCTGCACACCGGCGACTTCAAGATGGACCAGCTGCCGCTCGACGACCGCATCACCGACCTGCGTGCCTTCGCCCGCCTCGGCGAGGAGGGGGTCGACCTGTTCCTCCCCGACTCGACGAACGCCGACGTGCCGGGCTTCACCGCCCTCGAGCGCGACATCGGACCGGTCCTCGACGACGTCATCCGCCGGGCGCCGCGCCGGGTCGTCGTGGCGAGCTTCTCGAGCCACGTGCACCGCGTGCAGCAGGTGCTCGACGCCGCCCACGCCAACGGGCGCCGGGTCGCGTTCATGGGCAGGTCGATGATCCGCAACATGGGCATCGCCGCCGACCTGGGCTACCTCGTCGTGCCCGAGGGCGTCCTCATCGACGCGAAGAAGGCCAAGGACCTCCCCGACGACCGCATCGTCTACATGAGCACGGGCTCGCAGGGCGAGCCGATGGCCGTCCTCGCCCGGATGGCGAACCTCGAGCACCAGATCGAGATCGGGCAGGACGACACGGTCATCCTCGCCTCGAGCCTCATCCCCGGCAACGAGAACGCCGTCTACCGGGTCATAGACGGGCTCACCAAGCTCGGCGCGACGGTGGTGCACAAGGGCAACGCGAAGGTGCACGTGTCGGGCCACGCCTCGGCCGGCGAGCTCCTCTACTGCTACAACGTGCTCCGCCCGAAGAACGTCATGCCGGTCCACGGCGAGCACCGGCACCTCTACGCGAACGCCGCCCTGGCCCAGCGCACCGGCGTGCCGCGCGAGAACACGATCCTCGGCGAGGACGGCGTCGTCGTCGACCTCCGCGACGGCGTCGCCGAGGTGGTCGGCCAGCTCGACCTCGGCTACGTGTACGTCGACGGCTCGACCGTCGGCGAGATCACCGACGCCGACCTCAAAGACCGGCGGATCCTCAGCGAGGAGGGCTTCATCTCCGTCTTCCTCGCGATCGACGCCACGACGGGCCGTGTCGTCGTCGGCCCCGAGATCCAGTCGCGCGGCTTCGCCGAGGACGAGCGGGTCTTCGACGACGTCATGCCCAAGATCCTCGCCGCGCTCGCCGAGGCAGCCGAGAACGGCACCCGTGACACGCACCAGTTCAGCCAGGTCGTCCGCCGCACGGTGGGCCGCTGGGTGAACACGCAGCACCGTCGTCGTCCCATGATCGTGCCGGTGGTCATCAGCGCCTGACCCGGCTCGGCACGAGGCCTCAGCTCGCTCGGGAAGTCATCCCGACGGCTGAGGCCTCCGTCGTCCCCCTCCTCCTATGGTGAGCACGTTCCGTCCGTTGCTCCGAAGGGGGAGTCGCCCGTGCGCGTCGCCAAGACCTGGATCTTCCCGATCCTCCGCATCCTGATCTTCGTCGCGATCGCGGTGGCCCTCGTCAAGCTCGCGTTCTTCGCGGCGCCCGACGCGGCGACCGGCTCCGTGGCGGTCCCGACCGGCGAGGCCGTCGAGCCCCAGGTCGCCGTGGCCGTCGGCACCGTCACGAACGACGTGACGGTCGACGCCACGGTCGAGGCCGACGTCGCCTCGACCGTGCCCGCGACCCTGGCCGGCACCGTCGTGACCGTCGTCGTCGAGAAGGGCCAGGCCGTCGCCGCGGGCGACAAGATCGCGACGCTGCGCTCCGAGACCCCGCAGGAGGCGCTGGTCTCGGCCGACGGCACCGTCACCGAGCGTGCCCCGATCGTCAAGACCGCGGTGGTGACGTCGCCCGTCGCGGGCACCGTGACCGAGCTCTCCGTCATCAAGGACCAGGAGGTGGCCGTGGGCGACGCGGTCGCGAAGGTGGCGCCTCCGACGTTCCACGTCACGGGGGCGCTGGCCGCCGACCAGCTCTACCGCCTGGTCAGCCGGCCGGCCGAGGGCACCGCGTCCATCCAGGGCGGCCCGGCGCCGTTCGTCTGCACCGGTCTCTCGGTCGGCGGTGCCGGCGCCGGCGCGGGCACCACGACCGCCGGCGACACCGGCGACTCGTCGGGCACGGGCGTCTCGGGGCAGTCGGTGACGTGCGCCGTCCCCGGCGACGTCACGGTCTTCGCGGGCCTCGCCACGAAGCTGACGATCCCCGCCGGCGTCGCGACCGACGTCCTCACGGTGCCGCTCACCGCGGTCGAGGGCGCCGCGGGCAAGGGCGTCGTGACCGTGGTCGGCGCCGACGGCACCGAGGAGGAGCGGGAGATCACGCTCGGCATCAACGACGGCACGACCGTCGAGGTGACCGGGGGCCTCGTCGAGGGCGACATGGTCCTCGAGTTCGTGCCCGGCGCCGTCGCCCCGCAGGAGGGCTGCGTCGACCCGACGACCGGAGAGGTCTACTGCTGATGTCGTTGATCCGGCTCGAGGGAGTCACGAAGACGGTCCCCCTCGCCGACGACGCGACGCTCGACATCCTCCGCGGCGTCGACCTCGTGGTCGAGGCGGGCGAGCACGTGAGCATCGTCGGCCGTTCCGGCTCGGGCAAGTCGACCCTGCTCAACATCCTGGGGCTCATCGACGCGCCGACGACGGGCGCGCACTGGTTCGACGACGTCGACGTCAGCGGCATGCGCTCGGGGGCCCGCGACCGGCTCCGCGGCGAGCAGGTGGGCTTCATCTTCCAGCAGTTCAACCTGCTGCAGGGGCGCACGGCGCTCGAGAACGTCATGACGCCGTTGCTCTACGCCCGCGGTCGGCGCTTCTGGCGCCGGCGGGCGATCGCGGCCGAGATGCTCGAGAAGGTCGGGCTCGGGCACCGCGTCGACTCGATGCCGCACCGCCTCTCGGGCGGCGAGCAGCAGCGGGTGGCGATCGCGCGCTCGCTGGTGCGCGACCCGCGCGTCATCCTGGCCGACGAGCCGACGGGAGCGCTCGACATCGAGACGGGGGCGACGGTCATGCGCCTCCTCGACGACATCTCGTCCGACACCGGCGCCGCCCTCGTCACCATCACGCACGACCTGGCCGTGGCGGGCCTCGCCGCGCGGCACTACTCGCTCGACGCGGGCGTGCTCTCGGCCGCCCGACTGGGCAGCGGGCTGGCCGGGGCGTCGGCCCTCGTGCCGGCGGGCGCCTCCGCGTCGGGGGCTCCCGCCTCCTCCTTCCCGGCACCCGTCGAGGTCGTGTCGTGAGCGGTCTGTTGTCGGGGGTCGTGGGAGCGTTCGTCGAGGCCTGGTCCGAGCTGAGGGTCAACAAGCTGCGGGTGCTGCTCAGCCTCATCGGGGTCGCGGTGGCCGTCGCCGCGCTGACCGCCGTCGTCGGGCTCGGCAGCCTCGCCGAGCAGTCCACGCGCGAGTCGTCCGAGAAGTCCGGCGGGCGACCTGCCACCTACACGGTCTCGGCCTACAGCCAGGGGGCGACCCTGCTCGACCCCGCCCTCCTCGACGACGAGTTCCGCTCGACGATGTCGCGCTACAAGATCTCGTGGGCGTCCGAGAACCTCTGGACGACGAGGTCCGTCCAGCTGCCCGGCGGCCTCACCGACGTCTCGGCACAGGTCGTCGACCCCGAGTACGGCGAGATGCACCGGGTGTCGATGGCCGAGGGATCCTGGTTCGTCGAGGGCGACGACCAGCGGATGGCCCCGGCGGTCGTCGTGAACGAGGCGCTCTGGGACACGCTCGGCCGCCCTCCGGTCGACTCGCACCCCACCCTCCTGCTGAGCGGCACGGACTCGGTGACCGGCGTCGTCGTGGGCGTCACGGCGGCGCAGTACGCCGAGGAGGCGCCCGGGCTGTTCCTCCTGCCCTCGGACGAGCACGACCTGGTGCCGCTCTCGCAGGGCGGGTACGCAGAGACGCCGCAGTACGAGATGTGGCTGCCGACGTCGTCCGGCGACCAGTTGAGCACGATGGTGCAGGGCAACCTCGCGGCGGCCCTCGGCGACGACGTGCAGGTCGACGTGAACCGGTCCGACTACGCGGCGTACGCGGGCGACTCCGACCCCTTCAAGCCGATCAAGCTGATCATCACGGGGGTCGGCGTGCTCGTGCTGCTGCTCGGCGGGCTCGGACTGGTCAACATCGCGCTGGTCACGGTGCGGCAGCGCATCCGCGAGATCGGGGTCCGGCGGTCGTTCGGCGCCACGGCGCCCCGGGTGTTCTTCTCGGTGATGCTCGAGAGCGTCGCCGGCACGGTGGTCGCGGGGGCCGTCGGCGTCATGGTCGCCGTGCTCGTCGTGCAGAACCCGACCGTGCAGGGCTTCATCGCCCAGGGGTCGGTCGACGACCTGCCGCCGTTCCCGATCACCGCCGCCCTGATCGGCCTGGGGTCCGCGACGCTGATCGGCGCCGTGGCGGGAGTGCTGCCCGCTCTCGTCGCCGTCCGGGTCAAGGTCATCGACGCCATCCGCTACTGAGGCGGGCGGGCCGCGCGGGGCCCGGCGCGCCGACCACCTCCGGTCGGCGTCGGCGGCGGGCGGTAACCTCGACGGCATGGCCACGCCCATCAAGTCGACCGCGCGCTCGCGCTCGGGGCGCGGCGCGTCCGCCGGCACCTCGACGGCCCGCGGCGCGACCGCGGCCACCAAGAAGCTCCCCGCCGCGAAGGCTCCCGCTCCCGTCGACGAGGGGCCCGGCGTCGTCGCCTCCGCCTGGATGGGCCTGGCCCACCTGACCGGAGGCGCCTTCCGGCTCTTCGGCAGCGAGTCGCTCGACAAGTCCGAGCGCCGCGACGGCGTCCCCTTCCTCCTCGTGCTGCTGGCGATCGCCGGGGCCGTGGTCGAGTGGCTCAACCCCACCAGCCCCTTGGCCGTCGCGTTCGACGCGTACACGTTCGGCGGGTTCTTCGGGCGGGTCGCCTACGCGCTGCCGGTCATCATGGTGCTCTTCGCCGGCTGGCTGTTCCGGCACCCGGCCTCCGTCCACGACAACACGCGCATCGGCATCGGGCTCGGCCTCATGATCGTGTCCATCAGCGCCCTCTGCCACATCTACGGCGGCCAGCCCCAGGCCGTCGAGGGCATGCGCGCCCTGGCGACGGGCGGGGGAGTGCTCGGGTGGCTCGTCGCCTCCTGGCTGGTCATGCTCGCGACCGAGTGGGTCGCGGTGCCGGTCGTCGTCGTCCTGCTCGCCCTGTCCCTGTTGATCATGACCAAGACGCCGCCGAACCGCATCGGCCACCGTCTCGGCGACCTGTACCGCTGGCTCTTCGGCGAGACGACGGCGGACGCGAGCGCTGCCAGCGCCGACGGCACCGCCGAGGGCGAGGCGGGCGAGCCCGACACGTTGCCCTGGTGGCGACGCAACAAGAGCGGGCGCGAAGAAGACCCGGCCTACGACACGCCCGTGGTCACCCAGAGCAGCGCCGACGACGCGGCGGACCGCCGAGGGCGGGGCTCTCGTCGTCGTGGCGCCGCCGGCCCGGTCTTCGTCGACCACGGCGCGACCATCGGCGGCGACGTCCCCGCCACAGGGTCCCCGGCAGCAGGGGCCGCGGCAGCTGACGCCCCGACCGACGTCTACCAGGCCGACCTGCTGCACGACCTCGACGCGGCGGAGGACGCCGTGCGGTCCTTCGGCATCGACGTCCCGCTGCACGACGACGAGCCGGCGCCCACGACGTCCGCCGCGGGCGCCGCCGGCAGCGGTCCTGCCGGGGCGACGGCCGCCACGACCGTCCTCCCGTCCCTGCCCGTCACCGCCGTGCCGGCCCCCACGTCCGCGGCCGCGCCCGGCGAGAGCGACGTCGCCGCCGACTTCCTGGCCGTCGACGACGACGAGCCCGCCCCGCCGTCGCTCGACGTCGAGGACGACTCGCCCGTGGCGCCCTACCGCCTGCCGGCCGCCTCCACGCTGAGCGTCGGCCCGCCCGCCAAGGCGCGCAGCGAGGCCAACGACGAGATCGTGCGCTCGATCACCGAGGTGCTCCGCCAGTTCTCCGTCGACGCCCGCGTCGTCGGCTTCAGCCGCGGCCCGACCGTCACCCGCTACGAGATCGAGCTGGGCCCGGGCGTCAAGGTAGAGAAGGTGACGGCCCTCAGCAAGAACCTGTCCTACGCCGTGGCCTCGAACGAGGTGCGGATCCTCTCGCCCATCCCGGGCAAGAGCGCCATCGGCGTCGAGATCCCGAACACCGACCGCGAGATCGTGTCGCTCGGCGACGTCCTGCGCTCCGGGGCCGCCGCCAAGAGCGTGCACCCGATGACCATCGGCGTCGGCAAGGACGTCGAGGGCGGCTACGTCGTGGCGAACCTCGCGAAGATGCCGCACCTCCTGGTCGCCGGCGCCACCGGCTCCGGCAAGTCGAGCTTCGTCAACTCGATGATCACGTCGCTCCTCATGCGGGCCAAGCCGACCGACGTGCGCATGGTCCTGATCGACCCGAAGCGGGTCGAGCTCTCCATCTACGCCGGCGTCCCGCACCTGATCACGCCCATCATCACCAACCCGAAGAAGGCGGCCGAGGCGCTGCAGTGGGTGGTGAAGGAGATGGACATGAGGTACGACGACCTCGCCAGCTTCGGGTTCCGCCACATCGACGACTTCAACCGCGCCGTCGTCGCGAACGAGATCGTGCTGCCGGCCGGCAGCGCCCGGTCGCTCAAGCCCTACCCGTACCTGCTCGTCGTCGTCGACGAGCTGGCCGACCTCATGATGGTCGCCCCGCGCGACGTCGAGGACAGCATCGTCCGCATCACCCAGCTGGCGCGTGCCTCGGGCATCCACCTGGTGCTCGCGACGCAGCGTCCGTCGGTCGACGTGGTGACGGGCCTCATCAAGGCGAACGTGCCGTCCCGGTTCGCGTTCGCCGTGTCGAGCGTCACCGACTCGCGGGTCATCCTCGACCAGCCCGGCGCCGACAAGCTGATCGGCCAGGGCGACGGGCTCTTCCTGCCCATGGGCGCCTCGAAGGCCATGCGCGTCCAGGGTGCGTGGGTGCAGGAGGCGGAGATCGCCGAGGTCGTGGCGCACGTGACGCGGCAGGCGCGTCCCGACTACCGGCCCGACGTGGCGGCCGTGGTCGAGAAGAAAGAGATCGACGGCGACATCGGCGACGACCTCGAGCTGCTCCTCGCGGCGGCGGAACTGGTCGTCAGCACGCAGTTCGGGTCGACGTCGATGCTCCAGCGCAAGCTGCGCGTCGGCTTCGCCAAGGCCGGGCGACTGATGGACCTCATGGAGTCGCGCGACATCGTGGGTCCCTCCGAGGGCTCGAAGGCGCGCGACGTGCTCGTCACCAACGAGCAGCTGCCGGGCGTGCTGGCCAAGTTGCGCGGGCAGGGCGACGACGGGCTCCGGGGGTCGGGCCCCGCCTCCTCGGCTCCCGTGGCGGTCGGCGCGGGCGACTACGGCGACGACCCCGTCGCCGAGATGACACGAGGCTACGACGAGGTCGACGGCGACGAGGAGTCGGAAGACGCCTGGGGCCTGACCGGCAGGGACTGACGTGACCGACGAGAGAACCCCCGATGCACCCCGGGCCGCGACGTTCCCCTGGCGGGGACGCTTCGCGAGCCGCGGCGCGGGGCCGGCCAGCACGGCGAACATCGCCAACGTGATCACGGTCATCCGCATCCTGATGGCGCCGCTGTTCATCGCCTGGCTGCTGATCGACGACGGCGCCGACGGCCCGCTGCGCATCGCGGCCGCCGTGCTGTTCGTCGTCGCCATCCTCACGGACAGCCTCGACGGCATGCTGGCGAGGGGCCTCGACCTCGTCACCGACTTCGGCAAGATCGTCGACCCGATCGCCGACAAGGTCCTGGTCGGCGGCGCGCTGGTCGGGCTCTCGATCCTCGGCGAGCTGCCCTGGTGGGTCACCGCGCTCATCCTCGTGCGCGAGATCGGGATCACCGTGTACCGCTTCGTCGTCATCCGCGACCGCGTCATCCCTGCGTCACGAGGCGGCAAGCTCAAGACCGTGCTGCAGGCCGTCGCGGTGACGCTGGCGCTCTTCCCGCTGTGGGTGCCGCTGGGCGACTGGGTGCACGGCCTCAACACCGTCGTGATGACGGCCGCCGTGGTGGCCACGCTCGTGTCGGGTGCCGACTACGTCCGGGTCGCCCTGAAGCACTCCCGCACGTCGTGACCACCGCGGCGGAGGTCGTGCACGAGCTCGACCGCCAGGGGCTGACCGTCGCGGTCGCCGAGTCGTTGACGGGGGGTCTGCTCGCCGCAGAGTTGATCTCCGTCCCCGGTGCGTCCACGGTCGTCGTCGGGGGAGTCGTGGCCTACCAGACGCCGCTCAAGGCCTCGCTGCTCGGTGTGCCGGCTGCGCTGCTCGCGGCCCGGGGCGCCGTCGATCCCGACGTCGCCGTCGCCATGGCGGCGGGGGCACGTCGAGCGTTGGCCGTCGAGGGCCAGGCCGCCGACGTCGGCATCGCGACCACGGGGGTCGCTGGCCCTGACCCCCAGGACGGCCAGGCGCCCGGCACGGTGTACGTCGCCCTGAGCGCAGGAGGCGAGGCTCGCGTCACGAGGCTCGCCCTCGAGGGCGACCGTGCGGCCATCCGATCGGCGACCGTCTCCGAATCACTCTCGATGCTGCACGACTGGCTCACGGGGCCTCGGGAATAGCCGGGGTTTCGGTCTCGTTACATCTCGTGAGTTCACAAGCGTCACACAGAGCTGGCTGGCTACAGTGGCACCCAGTTCGACAGCAGTGTTCCTCACCCACCCCTGAATCCCGTCACGGTGGGTCCTATGTCGCAAGGAGGGGTCCCATGGTTCTGGTCCGTCAAGAGATCGGCGACGTCCTCCGCGACTTCCGTCTCCAGAAGGGCCGCACGCTGCGACAGGTCGCCTCCAAGGCGAGCGTCGCACTCGGCTACCTCAGCGAGGTCGAGCGTGGGCAGAAAGAGGCGAGCTCCGAGATCCTCGCGTCGGTCGCCGACGCGCTCGAGACCCCGATCTCCGTCATCATGCGCGAGGTGGGCGACCGGATGGCCGTCATCGAGGGCCTCAACCCGATCCCGGACACCCTGCCCGACGACATGGTCGCCGAGTTCGACACCGATCTGGTCGTGCGCTGACGTCCCTGACCTCACGGTCCGTCGTGCAGTTCGCGCCGAGACGCCCCCGATCCAGGTCGGGGGCGTCTCGACGTCCGGGTACCCTCGACTGATGCGCAAGAGCGAGTTCCGCAGGGCGGTCGACGACGAGTTCGGCGAGGCGTACGGACGAGTCGTCACCCGTGATCTCGTCCTCTCGTCGCTGGGCGACGAGACCGCCGACGAGGCGCTCCGCGGAGGCGTGCCGCCGCGCGAGGTGTGGCTGGCCCTGTGTGAGGCCGAGGGCGTCCCCGTGGCCCGCAGGCACGGCGCCGGGCTGCCCGAGCCGCGTCGCTGACCTTCGTCGCCGAGCCGTGTCGCCAGGGCCGTGCGACGATCAGGTGTTCGACACGCCGACACGTTGGATCGAACATGCGTTCGGCGCAGTGGTAGCTTCCTCCACAAGGGCGCCGATGTCCGAGTGCTCCACTTCCAGCCGAGATCGCGTCCGCGATGTCGGTGGCCGGTCGTAGCGTTCCCTCATCGACGTTCCACCGCTCTCGCATCCGCGGGGGCACCAGCCTTGTCGTCGAGACCGCCGCCTCCGGGCCGAGCGCGACGCGACAGCCTACAGGCGCACGGACATCAACCTTGAAGGAGTCACCATGCCCTCAGCAGAGAACCGCGAGAAGGCCCTCGAGACGGCGCTCGCCCAGATCGACCGGCAGTTCGGCAAGGGCGCCGTCATGCGCCTGGGCAGTGACGACCGCGCGCCGGTCGCCGTCATCCCCACCGGCTCGATCGCCCTCGACGTCGCGCTGGGCATCGGGGGCCTTCCTCGTGGCCGCATCGTCGAGATCTACGGCCCCGAGTCGTCGGGAAAGACGACGCTCACGCTGCACGCCATCGCCAACGCACAGCGCAACGGCGGCATCGCGGCCTTCATCGACGCCGAGCACGCCCTCGACCCCGAGTACGCGAAGAAGCTGGGCGTCGACATCGACGCACTCCTGGTCTCGCAGCCCGACACGGGCGAGCAGGCGCTCGAGATCGCGGACATGCTCGTCCGCTCCGGCTCCATCGACCTCGTCGTCATCGACTCCGTGGCGGCGCTCGTGCCGCGTGCCGAGATCGAGGGCGAGATGGGCGACTCCCACGTCGGCCTCCAGGCGCGGCTCATGTCGCAGGCCCTCCGCAAGCTGACGGGTGGTCTCAACCAGACCGGCACCACCATGATCTTCATCAACCAGCTGCGCGAGAAGATCGGCGTGTTCTTCGGCAGCCCCGAGACCACAGCCGGCGGCAAGGCGCTCAAGTTCTACGCCTCGGTGCGACTCGACATCCGCCGCATCGAGACCCTGAAAGACGGAACGGACGCAGTGGGCAACCGCACCCGCGTCAAGGTCGTCAAGAACAAGATGGCACCGCCCTTCAAGCAGGCCGAGTTCGACATCCTCTACGGCGTCGGCATCTCCCGTGAGGGCAGCCTGATCGACTTCGGCGTCGAGCACGGCATCGTCCGCAAGTCCGGTGCCTGGTACACCTACGAGGGCGACCAGCTCGGCCAGGGCAAGGAGAACTCGCGCAACTTCCTCCTCAAGAACGCCTCCGTCGCACAGGAGATCGAGCAGAAGATCCTCGCGAAGCTCGGCGTCGGCGGGGCGAAGCCGGTCGAGGCGCCCGTCGAGTCGATCGAGGCGAAGATCGCCGCCCGGAAGGGCGCATGACCTCGCACGACGACGAGTCGGCCGACGACCTGGCTCCCGTGACCCCCCTCTTCGGGGTCCGCGGAGCCAGGTCCGGCCGTGCAGGCGCTGACGCGTCGAGTCACCCCTCGAGGGGGCCGGCGACTGTCGTGGGCGACGACGAGCCTGTCGAGCCGTCGGGCGACGGCGCGAGGCGGGATCCGGTGCGTGACGCGGCAGCCGCCCTGGCCGCCGTGACCGAGCACTGGTCGGACGGGTCCGCCGCGGCGCCTGTGCACGGCGACGAGGCAGAAGCCGAGGAGCCGCGCGAGGACCTGGACGCACAGCGGACCAGGGCCGAGAACGTCAGCCTGCACGCCCTCAGTCGACGGGGAGTCTCGTCGGCCGAGATGGCGTCGCTGCTCGAGGCGCGCGACCTCGATCCCGAGGTCGTGGCCGACGAGGTGTCGCGCCTCGAAGGGGTGGGCCTCCTCAACGACCGGGAACTCGCCGAGAACCTCCTCGAGACGAAGCAGGGCCGCAAGGGCCTCGGTCGGGGCGCCGTGACGTCCGAGCTGCGCTCGCGTGGCATCGACGCGTCCGTGATCGAGGAGGTCCTCGCCGAGACCGACGACGCCGACGAGCAGGCCAGGGCCGACGAGTGGGCCGAGAAGCGCGCAGGCTCGCTGCGCGGGCTGGACAGGGCCACTGCCGAGCGGCGTCTCAACGGCTATCTCATGCGCCGCGGCTACCGCTCCGACACCGTACGTCGTGCCGTGGAGAAGGCCCTGCCGCGCGGTGGCAGCAGCCGGGGCGGCGTCCGCTTCGAGTGACGCCCCGCCCTACACTGGGGCACCATGTCGACGGTCGGTGAAGGTGTGGGCGGCGGCCTGGTCGCCGTCGTCGGATCGACCGGCACCGGCAAGTCGGCGTTCTCGCTCGACCTGGCCGAGCGGCTCCGCGATGCGGGGCGTCCAGCCGAGATCGTCAACGCGGACGCGATGCAGCTCTACCGGGGGATGGACATCGGCACGGCCAAGCTGCCCGAGGCCGAGCGGCGAGGTGTGCCGCACCACCTCTTCGACGAGCTCGAGGTGACGGCCGAGGCCAGCGTCGAGTGGTACCAGTCCCGTGCTCGGACCGTGATCGACGACGTCCTCGCGCGCGGCGCCGTGCCCCTCCTGGTGGGTGGGTCCGGGCTCTACGTCTCGAGCGTGCTCTTCGACTTCCGGTTCCCGGGCACCGACGCCGCCGTGCGACAGCGCTTCGAGCGGGTGGCTGCGAGCGGCGGCCCCGGCGCGCTGCACGAGCTGCTCATCCAGACCGATCCGGTCGCCGCCGAGCGGATCGGACCGCACAACGCCCGGCGGCTCGTCCGGGCCCTCGAGGTCGGCGAGATCACCGGTGAGCCCTTCTCGGCGGCCCTGCCCGACGAGGCGCAGCGGTGGCGCCCCTCCTCGATCGTCGGCATCGCCGAGGAGAGACCGGTGCTCGTCGAGCGTCTCGATGCACGCGTGCGCGGCATGTGGGCCGACGGCCTGGTCGACGAGGTGCGAGGCCTGTTGCCGCTCGGCCTCGCCGACGGGATCACCGCCTCCCGGGCGATCGGCTACGCGCAGGCAGCGGCGCAGCTGCGAGGCGACACCGACGAGGAGGCGGCGATCAGCGAGACGCAGGCGCTCACGCGTCGCTACGCCCGCCGCCAGGTCAGCTGGTTCAAGCGGTACCCGGACGTCGACTGGTCGACCACGGGCGACCCGGCGGCCGTCGAGCGGGCCCTCGCTAGACTCCTCGGGTGACCACGACGCTCCAGTTCACCAAGGGACAGGGCACCGGGAACGACTTCGTGTTGTTCACCGACGCCGACGGCGAGACCGACCTCGACGGGGTCGCCATCCGCGCCCTGACCGACCGTCGTTTCGGCGTGGGGGCCGACGGGGTCATCCGTGCCGTCCGCTCGTCCGCGTTCCCGGCCGGCGCCGCGGCGCTGGCGAGCGATCCCTCCGCCGAGTGGTTCATGGACTACCACAACGCCGACGGCAGCCTCGCCGAGATGTGCGGCAACGGCGTCCGCGTCTTCGTGCGCTACCTGGTAGAGCGCGGCCTGGTCGACCTGCCCGTCGGCGAGGCCCTCACGATCGGCACGCGTGCAGGCGTGCGGACGGTGCGGCGAGACGGCTCGGGCTTCCGGGTCGACCTCGGCGTCTGGGCCCTCGGGGACGACGAGCCGACGGTCCGCGCCCGAGAACTCCACGCGGCGAGGCCGGGCCTGTCCCTCTCGGTCGGCAACCCGCACGTGGTCGTCGCCCTCGCCTCCGACGACGAGCTCGACGGGCTCGACCTCTCCTGGGTCCCGGTGCTCGATCCCGCGCCTGCCGAGGGCGCCAACGTCGAGTTCGTGGTCCCGTCCGATCCGCTCGTGGTCGACGGCATCGGCCACATCCGCATGCGCGTGCACGAGCGCGGCAGCGGCGAGACGCTCTCGTGCGGCACGGGCGCGGCGGCTGCGGCACTCGCCGTGCGGCACTGGGCCGGCGCGGGCGCGCCCGACGACTGGTCCGTCGAGGTGCCGGGTGGCATCCTCGGGGTCCACGTCGCGGCCGGAGCCGATGGTGAGCACGTGTCGCTCAGCGGCCCGGCCGAGCTCGTGTTCAGCGGCGCGCTGACCCTCTAGCCGTCCCTCCCCGGGCGTGGGCCCTCGGGCGACGACCCTGTCGTACCGGCTCGCCTAGGCGAGCGGCGAGGAGGCGCGTCGGGCCCGCAGCACCCGGTACCCCTTGCTCGTCGAGGCCCGCTCCACCTGCACCACGTCCGCCATGGTCGTGTTCATCCATGCCTGCAACGAGTCGGCGCCGAGGTTCTTCTGCACGACGAGCCAGGCGTCGGAGCCGGGCTCGAGGCGTGGCAGCCAGGTCTCCAGGAGGCCGTGCAGCACCTCCTTGCCGACCCGGATGGGCGGATTCGACCAGATCGACGCGAACACGACGTCGTCGGGAACACCGTCGGGCGTCACGGCGTTGACGTTGTGGAGGCCCGCGGCCCGTGCGTTCTCACGGACGAGGTCGAGGACCCTCTCGTTCACGTCGACGGCCCACACCGTCGCGTCGGGTGACGACAACGCGAGGCTCAGTGTGATGGGGCCCCATCCGCACCCGACGTCCAGCAGGTCGCCCGTCGCGGGCGGCTGCGGTGCACCGGCCAGCAGGACGGCCGTGCCCGGGTCGACCCGCTCGGGGCTGAAGACGCCCGACGCCGTCGTGAGCGTCAGCTCTCGCCCTGCGAGGGTCGCCGTGATCGTCCGCCGACGCAGCTCGCTCTCCGGCTTCGGGGAGAAGTAGTGGTCGTTGGTCACGCGGGACAACTTACCGAACATCAGCTGCCTGGCCCGTGACGGCCCAGGCTCGACCCCCTCCGGAGGGCTAGTATCACTTCGATGACAGACACCCCCACGACCCCGCTCGACGACGAGCGTGACGGACAGCCCGGCGACGACGTCGTGTCGCGGGTCCTCGAGCGTGCGGCGTCGCGGGCGTCCGCCTACACGATCTTCTCGCCTGCCCAGGCGATCCAGACCCGCTCGCTCGACGGCTCGGGCGACGGCGACCAGTACGACCGCGAGGACCGGGCCGCGCTCCGTCGCGTGGCCGGCCTCTCGACCGAGCTGGAGGACGTCACCGAGGTCGAGTACCGCCAGCTCCGCCTCGAGAACGTCGTCCTGATCGGCGTGTGGTCGCAGGGTTCGCTCTCGGACGCCGAGAACTCGCTCCGCGAGCTCGCCGCGCTGGCCGAGACCGCGGGCGCGTCGGTGCTCGACGGCCTCCTGCAGCGTCGGCCGAACCCGGACCCCAGCACCTACCTCGGCAAGGGCAAGGCAGAAGAACTGCGACAGACCGTCGCCGCCCTCGGCGCGGACACGGTCATCGCCGACACCGAGCTCGCACCGAGCCAGCGGCGTGCGCTGGAGGACGTCGTCAAGGTCAAGGTCATCGACCGCACGGCCGTCATCCTCGACATCTTCAGCCAGCACGCGAAGAGCCGCGAGGGCAAGGCGCAGGTCGAGCTCGCCCAGCTCGAGTACCTGCTCCCGCGACTCCGTGGCTGGGGAGACTCGATGTCCCGCCAGGCCGGTGGCCAGGTCGGCGGTGCCGGTGCCGGCATGGGCAGCAGGGGCCCCGGTGAGACGAAGATCGAGCTCGACCGTCGCCGGATCCACACGCGCATGGCCCGCCTCCGGCGCCAGATCAAGGAGATGAAGCCGGCTCGCGACGCCAAGCGAGCGAACCGCGACCGCAACGAGGTGCCCTCCGTGGCGATCGCCGGCTACACGAACGCAGGAAAGTCGAGCCTGCTGAACCGGCTCACGAGCGCTGGCGTCCTGGTCGAGAACGCCCTCTTCGCCACCCTCGACGCGACGGTGCGCAAGAGCGCCACCACCGACGGTCGACCCTTCACCTACGCCGACACGGTGGGCTTCGTGCGAAACCTGCCGCACCAGCTCGTCGAGGCCTTCCGCTCGACGCTCGAGGAGGTCGCCGGCTCCGACGTCATCGTGCACGTCGTCGACGGATCGCACCCCGACCCGGCCGCGCAGCTGGCGACGGTGCGCGAGGTCATCGGCGAGGTCGACGGCCGGGACATCCCCGAGGTCGTGGTCTTCAACAAGAGCGACCTCGTCGACGACGACCAGCGGCTGGTGCTGCAGGGGCTCGAGCCGACGGCCGTCTTCGTGTCGGCGCGCACGGGCGAGGGCATCGACGAGCTGCTGGCGAAGCTCGCCGGGCTGCTGCCCGAGCCCGAGGTCGAGCTCGACCTCCTCGTGCCCTACGACCGCGGCGACGTGGTGTCGCACCTGCACGACTCCGGCCGGGTCCTGACGACCGACTACGACGAGCAGGGCACCCGGGTGCACGCCCGCGTCTACCCGAGCGACGTCGCGGCGCTCTCGCCGTTCGTGCGCACGGAGACTGCCGACGCCGTCGAGACCACGGAGGCAGCCGCCTCCTGAGTTGTTCGCTCCCTGCACGAGGAAGCGCCTCCGACCCGGCCAGGGCAGGAGGCGCTTCGTCGTTCTCGGGACGCGTCAGACCGAGCGGAGCACCGCCACGACCTTGCCGAGGATCTGCGCGTGGTCGCCCACGATCGGCTCGAAGGCGCTGTTGCGGGGCAGCAGCCAGGTGTGGCCGTCTCGCTGCCGGAAGACCTTGACCGTGGCCTCGTCGTCGAGCATGGCCGCGACGATGTCGCCGTTCTCGGCGTTCTGCTGTTGCCGGACGACCACCCAGTCGCCGTCGCAGATGGCGGCGTCGATCATGGACTCGCCGACGACGCGGAGCATGAACAGCTCGCCCTTGCCGACGAGCTGCCGGGGGAGCGGCATGACGTCCTCGACCTGCTGCTCGGCGGTGATGGGGATGCCGGCCGCGATGCGGCCGACCATCGGGACGTGGGCGGTGTCGCCGTCGTCGCTCGTCGAGAGGATGCTCGTCACGGGGGCGGCGGCTGGCGTCGGGTCGCCCAGCACCTCGAGGGCGCGCGGGCGGTTGGGATCGCGGCGGATCCGGCCGGCGAGCTCGAGCTGGTTGAGCTGGTGGGTCACGCTCGACAGCGACTTGAGGCCGACGGCGTCGCCGATCTCGCGCATGCTCGGCGGGTAGCCGCTCTGGGCGATGCTCGCCTGGATCGCGGCCAGGATCGACTCCTGCTTGGCGGTGAGCGCCTTGCGCGGGGGCGTCGCCGGGGCGGTCGCCGTCGCGCTGTGCCGGTCGGTCATCTCTCTCCTGCCGTCGATGTCGGTGGTCGCTGGTGTACTCGTCCCACCGACTGGAACCTATCGGATCACGGCCACTTGGCGAAACACATGTTCGAGTGTGTCGCGCTTGTCTGCGGGCGATGTTCGAGAGAAATGGTTGCGGTCGGGCTCAGTCGAAGATATGTTCGGTACACGTCTTCGTGTCCGGCATTCCCGGCCGAGTGCCGGGCACGAACTCGTACGACAACTCTCGCGGTGAAAGGAACCACCTCATGAGCGCCACCAGCATCAGCAACGACATCGTCGGCATCACCGGCGGCTCGGTCGTCCCTCGCACCCGCCTGCGCATCACGCGTCGGGGCAGGCGAGTGGTCGGCGCCGCGGTCGCGCTCGGCGCCACCGGCATCGTGGCCGCGGGCTTGCTGCTCGGCCCCGGTGCCGTCGCCTCCGACCAGGCCGCAGACGTGTCCTTCGCCCAGGTCACGGTCGAGGGCGGCGAGTCGCTCTGGCAGGTCGCGAGCGAGATCGCCCCCACCAAAGACCCGCGCGACGTCGTCAGCGACCTCGTCCGCCTGAACAACCTGCCGAGCGCCGAGGTGGCAGCGGGCCAGACGCTGGCGGTCCCCGAGAAGTACAGCCGCTGATCTGGTGTGGCCGGGGTTGACTGGTCCGTTCCGTTCCGTTCCGGTCCGGTCCGGTCACGGTGAGGTCGGCACTCCGCCTGCCGCCTACCATGGACTCGTGTCCTTCAGCCTCGCCGACCTGCCCATCCGAGACGACCTCAAGGGGCTGACGCCGTACGGCGCTCCCCAAGAACGCGTGCCCGTCGCCCTCAACGTCAACGAGAACACGCACCCCGTTCCTGCCGACGTCGCCGCCGACATCCTCGAGGCCGTCGGCGCGGCACTCGTCGACGTGAACCGCTACCCCGATCGCGAGTTCTCGACCCTCCGCGATTCGCTGGCGGGCTACCTCGGACACGGACTCAGCCGTGAGCACATCTGGGCGGCGAACGGCTCCAACGAGGTCATCCAGCAGATCCTGCAGGCCTTCGGCGGCCCGGGCCGCTCCGTGCTGGGGTTCCCGCCCACGTACTCGATGCACTCGATCATCGCGGCGGGCACCGGCAGCACCTGGCTCGAGGGCGCCCGCGACGAGGGCTTCACGATCACGCCCGAGACGGCGGTCGCCGAGATCGAGCGTCTCCGGCCCGACGTCGTCTTCTTCTGCGGGCCGAACAACCCGACGGGCACCCCGCTCGACCTCGACACGGTCCGGGCCGCGTACGACGCGACCGACGGCATGGTCTTCGTCGACGAGGCCTACGCCGAGTTCATGCCGGCCGGCCAGCCCACGGCGCTCACCCTTCTCGAGGGCCGGGAGCGCCTCATCGTCTCGCGCACCATGAGCAAGGCCTTCGCCTTCGCCGGTGCCCGGGTCGGCTACATGGCGGCACACCCTGCCGTCGTCGACGCACTCCGCCTGGTGCGGCTGCCGTACCACCTCTCGTCCCTCACGCAGGCGGCGGCCGTCGCAGCCCTCGCGCACGCCGACGAGATGCTCGCGATGGTCGACGACATCAAGGCCCAGCGCGACCGCATCGTGCGTGTCCTGACCGAGCTCGGCTACAGCCCGTGGCCGACCTGGTCGAACTTCGTCCTCTTCGGGGGCGTCGACGACCCGGCCGACGTCTTCCGTCGCCTCCTCGCCCGTGGCGTGATCGTCCGCGACCTCGGCATCGAGGGGCACCTCCGGGTGAGCGCGGGCACCGAGGCCGAGACGACCGCGTTCCTCGACGCGCTGCGCGACATTAGGCTCTCCTCGTGACCGATCAGCCTCGCGCCCGCACCGCCTCCTCGTCCCGCGAGACGAGCGAGTCGCGCATCCAGCTGTCCCTCGACCTCGACGGGACGGGGCGCTCGTCGATCGACACGTCCGTGCCGTTCTTCGACCACCTCCTGACGGCCCTGTCGAAGCACTCGCTCATCGACCTCGACGTGTCGGCGGCGGGCGACACCCACATCGACGTCCACCACACGGTGGAGGACGTGGGCATCGTGCTCGGCGGCGCGATCAGGGAGGCGCTGGGCGACAAGGCCGGCATCTCCCGCTACGGCGACGCGCTCGTGCCCCTCGACGAGGCGTTGGTCCAGGCCGTCGTCGACGTCTCGGGCCGCCCGTACCTCGTGCACACCGGCGAGCCCGAGGGCTTCGAGTACCACCTCATCGGCGGCCACTTCACCGGCTCGATGGTGCGCCACGTCTTCGAGGCGATCACGTTCCACGCCGGCATCACCGTCCACGTGCGCGTGCTCGGCGGCCGTGACCCGCACCACATCGCCGAGGCGGAGTTCAAGGCCTTCGCGCGGGCCCTGCGCCAGGCCGTCCAGCCCGACGCCCGGGTGACCGGGGTGCCGTCCACGAAGGGCGCCCTGTGACGGTCCGTCCCACCGTGGCCGTCCTCGACTACGGCAGCGGCAACGTGCACTCGGCGGTCAAGGCCCTCGAGCTCGCGGGCGCCGACGTCGAGCTCACGCGCGACCGCGCCAGGGTGCAGGCGGCTGACGGGCTGTTCGTCCCGGGCGTCGGTGCTTTCGGCGCCGTGATGAGCCAGCTGCAGTCGGTCCGCGGCGGCGAGATGATCGACCGGCGACTCGCGGGCGGCCGTCCCGTCATGGGCATCTGCGTCGGCATGCAGGTCTTCTTCGAGGGCGGGGTCGAGCGCGGTGCGACGACCGGCGGCCTCGGCGAGTGGCCCGGCGTCGTCGACGAACTGAAGGCTGAGGTGCTGCCGCACATGGGCTGGAACCTCGTCGACGCCCCCGAGGGCAGCGTCCTCTTCGAGGGCGTGCGCGACGAGCGCTTCTACTTCGTGCACTCGTTCGCGGCGCAGGCCTGGACCCTCGACGTGATCCGTCCGTTCCCCGAGCCCCACGTCACGTGGGCCGACCACGGCGGGCGCTTCGTCGCGGCCGTCGAGAACGGACCGCTCTGGGCGACGCAGTTCCACCCCGAGAAGTCGGGGCAGCCGGGCATCACGCTGCTCTCGAACTGGCTCCGCACCCTCTGACCCGCACCCCTGACCCGACCGCGATCCCGGCTCCCGTCGGCGACAGCACGCGGCACGTCCGCGAGAGAGACACCATGAGCGACTTCTGCACGACCCCCGGCCTCACCCTGTTCCCCGCCGTCGACGTCGCCGGCGGGCAGGCCGTCCGCCTGACGCAGGGCGAGGCCGGCACCGAGACCGGCTACGGCGACCCCGTGGCGGCGGCCGACGACTGGAAGTCGCAGGGCGCCGAGTGGCTGCACCTCGTCGACCTCGACGCGGCGTTCGGGCGGGGTGACAACCGGTCGATCATCAAGAAGGTCATCAAGCAGGTCAAGGGCATCGACGTCGAGCTCAGCGGCGGCATCCGCGACGACCGCTCGCTCGACGACGCCCTGAGCACGGGCGTCAAGCGCATCAACCTGGGCACCGCCGCGCTCGAGAACCCCGAGTGGGCCGCCCACGTCATCGCCGAGTACGGCGAGGCCGTCGCGGTCGGGCTCGACGTGCGGGGCACGACGCTCGCCGCGCGCGGCTGGACGGAGGACGGCGGCGACCTCTGGACGGTCCTCGCCCGGCTCGAGGACGCAGGGTGCGCGCGCTACGTCGTGACCGACGTGACGAAGGACGGCACCCTGACCGGACCGAACACGGATCTCCTCCGGCAGGTCATGGAGCGCACCGACCGTCCGGTCATCGCCTCGGGGGGCATCTCGAGCCTCGACGACATCGCGGCTCTCCGCGAGCTCGTCCCCCTCGGCCTCGAAGGGGCCATCGTCGGCAAGGCCCTCTACTCGGGTGCCTTCACCCTCGCCGCCGCGCTCGACGTCGCATCGGTGTCGTGAGCCGCGGCCACGAGCCCACGCCCGCGGCCGACAGCGCCGGGCGGCCCTTCGCGGGCCGCACCTTCGACCACCACGACACGGCCCACGCGGGTGACGACGGCTCGGCCGACCCGCGCCTCCTCGAGGCCCTGGTCCGTTTCGGCGCGGGCGGGCTGCCCGAGCACGAGGTCGTCGACGCCCTGCGTCCCGCGCGTCTGCTGATCCCGCTGGTCGCGGTCGCGGGGGAGGAGGGGCTCGACGACCACGGTCGCCGCGTCGACAAGACGCAGGAGTTGTCCATCGTGACGGTGGCCGGCCCGGACGGCCGCGCCGTGCTGCCGGCGTTCACCAGTGTCGAGGCCCTCAGCCGCTGGGACGCCGTGGCGCGTCCGGTCCCGGTCGACGCGCGACGGGTCGCCCTGGCGGCCGTCGCCGAGTCGACCGAGCACCTCGTGCTCGACCCGGGTTCGCCCACCGAGTTCGGGGTCCGGCGACCGGCGCTCTGGGCCGTCGCTCAGGACCTGCCCTGGGTGCCCGCCCACACGGACGAGGCGGTCCTGCAGGCGTTCCTCGCCGCGTCGAGCGACGAGGAGGCGCTGGTCGGGCTGGCGATCTCGCCCGGCTACCGAGGCGCCCGTCTGGGCACGCCCGAGATCGTCGTCCGGCTCGCGGTGCGTGCCGGGCTCGACCAGGTGCAGCTGGGGGAGCTGCTGCAGCGCCTCCAGGCGTCGTGGCAGGCCGACCCGGTGATCGTGGACCGCGTCGACAGCATGTCCGTCAGCGTCGTCCCCGCCTGAGGCGGGTCAGATCGACGCGTCGGATGATCGGGTCAGCCCACCTGGTCGCGAGTCAGGTGACCGGGCCGGTGAGCTTCTCGCCGGGGCCCTTGCCGACGGCGTCGGGGATCGAGCTGGCCTCGCGGAAGGCGAGCTGCAGCGAACGGAGGCCGTCGCGCAGGGCGCGGGCGTGCTGGTCGCCGATCTCGGGCGCGCTGGCCACGACGAGGCCGGCGAGCGAAGAGATGAGCTTGCGTGCCTCGTCGAGGTCGGTCTGCGCCGCGGGATCGTCGGCCAGGCCGACCTTGACGGCCGCCGCGCTCATCAGGTGCACCGCGACGGTGTTGATGACCTCGACCGCGTTGACGTCGGCGATGTCGCGGACGGCGTCGGACGGGTGCTCGACCGGGATGCCGACGGGAGCGTCGTCGTGGCCGTCGGCGGGGTGGGTGTGCGGGGTGTGGCTCACGTGCTGATCCTCTGCTAGGCTTCTCCAGGCTCGCAGCGTCTGCTGCGTGCGAAAGTGGAGATTCTCCCACCCGCGCTTGACCGTCACACGAGGTTACCGGGTTGTTGGCACCCCGTTCGATCTGCACCACCCCGAAGAGCGATCCTCGAGGCGGAGCGGGCCGGGCAGCCAGGGTGCAGTGCACGGCCGTCGAGAGACGGCACGGGCCGCGAGAGCGACCGGTGCGCGAACCTCCTCTTTCCCTTCCGCCCCTCCGGGTCGGCAGGTGACGAAGTGACGACAGAGGAGTTCCGCATCAGCGATCCCCGTACGAACGACCGTATCCGCGTCCCCGAGGTCCGCCTCGTGGGGCCTGCAGGTGAGCAGATCGGCGTCGTTCCCATCGCCATGGCGCTGCGTCTCGCCGCAGAGGCCGAACTCGACCTGGTCGAGGTGGCCCCCAACTCGAAGCCTCCCGTGGCCAAGATCATGGATCACGGGAAGTTCAAGTACGAGGCTGCGCAGAAGGCGAAAGAGGCCCGACGCAACCAGGCGAACACCATCCTCAAAGAGGTCCGGTTCCGTCTGAAGATCGACAAGCACGACTACGAGACCAAGCGCAAGCGCGCCGAGGGCTTCCTCGAGGGCGGCGACAAGGTCAAGGCCATGATCCTGTTCCGCGGTCGCGAGCAGTCGCGTCCCGACCAGGGCGTGCGTCTGCTCCAGCGCTTCGCTGAGGACGTGTCCGAGCTGGGCAGTGTCGAGTCCACCCCCACCATCGACGGCCGCAACATGGTCATGGTGATCGGGCCCCACAAGAACAAGTCCGAGGCGAAGGCCGAGGCCGAAGCTCGCAAGGCGGCGAACAAGCCCCCGAAGCACCCCACGTCCGACAAGGCGGCGGCCGATGCACCGGCCGAGCCGACAGAAGAGAGCAAGTAGCACATGCCCAAGCAGAAGACCCACTCCGGTGCCAAGAAGCGTTTCAAGGTCACCGGTTCCGGCAAGATCATGAAGCAGCAGGCCGGCATGCGACACAACCTCGAGGTGAAGAGCGCCAGCCGCAAGGCGCGCCTCAACCAGGACCAGCTGTTGGCCCCGGCCGACGCCAAGGTCGCCCGGAAGCTTCTCGGTCACTGACCGCTGACACGAACGTAGAGGAACAAGAAAATGGCAAGAGTCAAGAGAGCGGTCAACGCCGCCAAGAAGCGTCGCGTCATCCTCGAGCGCGCCGAGGGCTACCGCGGTCAGCGTTCGCGCCTGTACCGCAAGGCCAAGGAGCAGGTCACCCACTCGCTCGTCTACTCGTACCGTGACCGCCGTGCGCGCAAGGGCGAGTTCCGCCGCCTGTGGATCCAGCGCATCAACGCCGCGTCGCGTCAGAACGGCCTGACCTACAACCGCCTCATCCAGGGCCTGTCCCTGGCCGGCATCGAGGTCGACCGTCGCATCCTGGCCGAGCTGGCCGTGCACGAGCCCGCCACCTTCGCGTCGATCGTCGCGACGGCCAAGGCTGCGCTGCCCGCCGACACCTCGGCCCCCAAGGCCACGGTCGCCGCGTAGCACGCACTGCGTCAGCATCACCAGCACCACCTCCGGAGGGCCCGGACAGCACTTGCTGTCCGGGCCCTCCGTCGTTCCCGGGGTCGGGTGCGGCATAGTTGTCGCGTGCGCACCCCTCTGATCGACAACCCCCGTTCGCCGCGAGTCCGGGCGGTGGCGAAGCTCTCCAAGCGGGACGCCCGCACCGAGACGGGGCTGTTCCTGCTGGAGGGGCCGCAGGCGGTGTCCGAGGCGCTCGCGTTCCGTCCCGAGCTGGTGCTCGAGCTCTACGTCACTCCCACCGCCCTCGAGCGGCACCCGGGGCTGGCGGACGCGGCCGGCGAGGCGGGCCTCGAGGCGGAGTTCGTCACCGAGGCCGTGCTCGACGCCATGGCCGACACCGTGACCCCGCAGGGCGTGGTGGCCGTCTGCCGTCAGTTCCCCACGTCGGTCAAGGACATCTTCGCCGAGGGCGACGACGGCGGCCCGAAGCTCATCGCCATCCTCGAGGAGGTGCGTGACCCGGGCAACGCCGGGACGATCATCCGCGCCGCCGACGCCGCCGGTGCCGACGCCGTCGTGATGACCGGTCGAAGCGTCGACCTCTACAACCCGAAGGTCGTCCGCGCGACGACCGGCTCACTCTTCCACGTCCCCGTCGCGGTCGGCATCGACCTGGCCAGCGTCGTGGCGCGGTGCGCCGAGGCGGGCATCCAGGTCATCGCCGCCGACGTCAAGGGCGACGACCTGCTGCAGGCGCGGCAGGACGGCGTCCTCGACGCCCCGACCGCCTGGCTCTTCGGCAACGAGGCGCGCGGGCTCACCGACGACGACCTCGCGCGGGCCGACCGAGCGGTCGTGGTGCCCATCTACGGGCACGCCGAGTCGATGAACCTGGCGACCGCCGCCTCCGTCTGCCTCTACGAGAGCGCGTTCGCCCAGCGCTCCTAGGCGGACCGGACGGCTCGTTTCGGTTGCGTTACGAATCAGCTGTGAGTTTGACCCCCTACCGGGCGTCTGTTTGTGTGGACCCATGGAACCCCTCGTCGTGGTCGACCACGTCAACAAGCACTTCGGTCAGCTGCACGTCCTGAAAGACGTCACGACCACCGTCGGGCGGGGCGAGGTCGTCGTGGTGATCGGTCCGAGCGGCTCGGGCAAGTCGACGCTCTGCCGGGCGATCAACCGCCTCGAGACGATCGACGACGGCGTCATCACGATCGACGGCACGCGTCTGCCCGAAGAGGGCTCGGCCCTCGCGAAGCTCCGTGCCGACGTGGGCATGGTGTTCCAGAGCTTCAACCTCTTCGCCCACAAGACGGTCCTCGAGAACGTCACGCTCGGGCAGATCAAGGTGCGCGGCCGGTCCAAGGCTGAGGCCGAGAAGCGCGCGATGGAGCTGCTGGACCGCGTCGGGGTGGGCAACCAGGCGTCCAAGATGCCTGCTCAGCTCTCCGGTGGGCAGCAGCAGCGCGTGGCCATCGCCCGCGCCCTGGCGATGGACCCCAAGGTGATGCTCCTCGACGAGCCGACCAGCGCGCTCGACCCCGAGATGATCACCGAGGTCCTCGACGTCATGGTGCAGCTCGCGAAGGACGGCATGACGATGATCGTCGTCACCCACGAGATGGGCTTCGCCCGCAAGGCGGCCGACCGTGTCGTGTTCATGGCCGAGGGCGAGATCGTCGAAGAAGCGACGCCCGAGGAGTTCTTCACTGCCCCGAAGTCGGACCGGGCCCGCGACTTCCTCTCGAAGATCCTCACGCACTGAGCCCGGCACGCCCCGTCACGGGGCGTCCTCGGCCACCCCTCCGCACCTCCTGCGCCCCCGGCGTCGAGGAGGCGCCCCACCAGACTCCCGGACGTCGACCGTCGACCGGGTCACCCAGCAAGGAGAACGACATGCGACTCAGCAAGGGATTCGTCGCCGCAGCCGCAGCCGCCGTGACGGTGCTCGGCCTGACGGCCTGCACCGACTCGTCGGCACCCGCCGTCGACGTCGAGACGCCCGCCGACTTCGCGGCCGGCAGCACGATGGCCGAGCTCGCCGACGCGGGCGAGATCACGATCGGAACCAAGTTCGACCAGCCGCTCTTCGGCCTGGCGAACCCGGACGGCGTGCCGGAGGGCTTCGACGCCGAGATCGGCAAGCTGATCGCCGCGAAGCTCGGCATCGAGCCCGACTCCATCAACTGGGTCGAGACCGTGTCGGCCAACCGCGAGCCGTTCATCCAGAACGGCCAGGTCGACCTCGTCATCGCGACGTACACGATCAACGACGCCCGCAAAGAGGTGGTCTCGTTCGCCGGCCCGTACTACGAGGCCGGTCAGGACCTCCTCGTGCTCGAGGGCAACCCCGAGGGCATCGAGAGCGTCGACGACCTCGCGGGCAAGCAGGTCTGCACGGTCAGCGGCTCGACCAGCGAGGCCAACATCGCCGAGTACGTCAGCGCGCCGACCGACATCATCGCGACCGACACGTACTCGAACTGCCTCGAGCCGCTGCGCACGGGCGCGGTCCAGGCCGTGACGACCGACAACGTCATCCTGGCCGGCCTCGCCGACCAGAACGAGGGCGAGTTCGAGGTCGTCGGCGAGCCCTTCACGGCAGAGCCCTACGGCATCGGCCTCGCGCTGGACGACACCGACTTCCGCATGTTCGTCAACGACACGCTGCAGGACGCCGAGGACGACGGCACCTGGGACGAGCTGTGGGAGAAGACGGCCGGCAAGGTCCTCGAGACCCCCGAGCCCCCGGCGATCGACCGCTACTAGCGACATCGACGGACACCGTGCGCGGCCTGCGCACGGTGTCCGTCGCCTCCCCGCCGGCCCCGCTCGGCGGGCCCGCCGCCCCGACCTGAGGACCAATCCGTGAACCCCCTGGACGTCATCCCCGGCCTCGACGCCGTGACCGACAACTGGCCCCGATTCTGGGGCGGCTTCGTCACGACGCTGCAGCTGATGCTGTTGTCGGGCGTCGGCGCCCTCGTGATCGGCTTCGTGGTCGCGGCGATGCGCATCTCGCCCGTCGCCTCCTTCCGCGCCTTCGCGACCGTCTACACGGAGGCGCTCCGCAACACGCCGCTCACCTTGGTCCTCTTCTTCTGCGCCTTCGTGCTGCCCTACCTCGGGGTCGACTTCGGCAGCTACTTCCCGCTCGCGGTGATCGGCCTGACGGCCTACACGTCGCCGTTCGTCGCCGAGGCCATCCGGTCGGGCATCAACGGCGTGCCGGTCGGCCAGGCCGAGGCCGCACGCAGCATCGGCCTCGGGTTCGGCCAGACCCTCGGGCACGTGATCCTGCCGCAGGCGGTCCGCATGGTCGTGCCGCCGCTCATCAACGTCTTCATCGCCCTCACGAAGAACACCTCCGTGGCGGGAGCCTTCTTCGTGGCGGAGCTGTTCGCCGCCGGTCGCTACATCGCCAACGACCGGGGCGACGCGGTCATCACGACGCTGCTCGCCGTGGCCGTCTTCTACCTCGTCGTCACCGTCACGCTCGGCCGGGTCGCCGCCGTCGTCGAGCAGAGAGTCGCAGCCCTCCGATGAGCACCAACGTCCTCTACGACGCCCCAGGGCCCGTCGCGCGCCGCAGGTCGCGGATCATCTCGGTGGTCGGCGTCGTCCTCGTCCTCGCCCTGCTGGGCTACGTCGCCTACCTGCTCGGCCGTCCGCGCGTCAGCGCGAACGGCGCCGTCACGCCGGGCGTCCTCGACGGCTCCCGGTGGGACATCCTCGGCGACCTCGCCCTCTGGCGTGCCATCGGTCGAGGTTGGGTCGCGACCCTCCAGGCCGCGGCCATCGCGTCCGTCCTCGCCGTGGTCATCGGTGTCCTCTTCTCGTTCCTCCGCACCGCGAGGTCGAGGTGGGTGCGCGTGCCGACGACGGTCGTCCTCGAGTTCTTCCGCGGCATGCCCGTCCTGCTGATGATGCTGTTCATCCTGCTCGTCTTCTCGACCGGGGCCTTCTGGGCCGTCGTGGCGGCCCTCGCCGTGTACAACGGCGCCCTCATCGGCGAGGCCCTCCGCGCCGGGATCGCGTCGCTCCCGAAGGGCCAGCGCGAGGCCGGCCTGGCGATCGGGCTGACGCCGACGAGCACGCGCTTCCTGATCGAGTTCCCGCAGGCGTTCCGACAGATGCTGCCGATCATCCTGGCGCAGCTCGTCGTCCTCCTGAAGGACACCTCGCTCGGCTACATCGTCGGCTACGTCGAGCTGACCCGCGAGGGCCTGAACCGTCTCGGCACCTACTACGGCAGCCGCTACACGTTCACGCTCTTCGCCGTGGTGCTCGTCGTGTACCTCGCGACCAACCTCGTGCTCTCCTACGTCGTGCGTGTCGTCGACCGCCGCACGGGCCGTCGGGGCGTCGTTCGCACCAAGGGCGGGCTC
Organism: uncultured Frigoribacterium sp.; assembly: GCF_963515265.1. Classification (NCBI taxonomy): domain Bacteria; kingdom Bacillati; phylum Actinomycetota; class Actinomycetes; order Micrococcales; family Microbacteriaceae; genus Frigoribacterium; species uncultured Frigoribacterium sp. The sequence goes on along the minus strand of NZ_CAUPYL010000005.1, from coordinate 14,189 downwards.
GGCGGCACGGGCCTCCTGGCCCGCGCCGGGCGACCGAACGTCCCCGTGACGACCGGCGAGGCCGGGGGAGCGGGCGTCGGAGCCGGTGCCGGCGGGGCCGCCGGCGACCACTGAGCCCTCCCAGGTCCGTGATCTGCGCCTCCTCGTCCCCAGGGCACGAGGAGGCGCGGGTCGTCTCCCCAACGATCGCTAAGCTTGGTTCTCGTGTCAGACTCCGTCCCCATCTCCGAAGAGGCCGTCTCGGCCGCGGTCGACGCGGCCCTCGCCGCCGTCGCGACCGCCGCCTCCGTCGCCGAGCTCAAGGCGGCACGTGCCCAGCACGCCGGCGAGTCGTCGGTCCTGGCACGCATGAACGCCGGTCTGCGCGACCTGCCGAACGACCAGAAGGCCGCGGCAGGCAAGCTCGTCGGCGGCGCCCGCGGCCGTGTCGGCCAGGCGGTGGCCGCCCGTGAGGGCCAGCTCGCCGAGCTCGAAGAATCACAGCGCCTCGTCGACGAGGCCGTCGACGTCACGGCCTTGCCCACGCGGCACCGGGTCGGTGCGCGGCACCCGCTCGCCCTCCTGCAGGAAGAGATGCTCGACCTGTTCGTGGGCATGGGCTGGGAGGTCAGCGAGGGTCCCGAGCTCGAGCACGAGTGGTTCAACTTCGACGCACTGAACTTCGACGCCGACCACCCGGCGCGCGCCATGCAAGACACGTTCTTCGTCGATCCGGTCGACGCGCACCTCGTGCTGCGCACCCACACGTCCCCGGTGCAGATCCGCACGCTCCTCGCGAAAGAGCTGCCCGTCTACAACGTCGCGACCGGTCGCGTCTTCCGCACCGACGAGCTCGACGCGACGCACACCCCGGTCTTCACGCAGATCGAGGGCATCGCCATCGACCGCGGCCTCACGATGGCGCACCTGCGCGGCACGCTCGAGCACCTCGCGCGCTCGATGTTCGGGCAGGGCGCACAGATCCGGCTCCGGCCCAACTACTTCCCCTTCACCGAGCCGAGTGCCGAGATGGACGTCTGGCAGCCGAACGCCAAGGGCGGGGCGCGCTGGGTCGAGTGGGGCGGCTGCGGCATGGTCAACCCGAACGTCCTCCGGGCGGCGGGCATCGACCCCGAGGTGCACCAGGGCTTCGCCTTCGGCATGGGCATCGAGCGGACCCTCCAGTTCCGCAACGACCTCAACGACATGCGCGACATGGTCGAGGGCGACGTCAGGTTCAGCGAGCAGTTCGGGATGGTGGTCTGATGCGGGTTCCGCTGAGTTGGCTCGGCGAGCACGTCGACCTCCCGGTCGACGTCTCCCTCGAGCACGTGCACGCCGCGCTGGTGTCGGTCGGCTTCGAAGAAGAAGACGTCCACGTCGGCGACGTGACGGGCCCCCTCGTCGTGGGCCAGGTGCTCGAGCTGCAGCCCGAGCCGCAGAAGAACGGCAAGACCATCAACTGGTGCCAGGTCGCCGTCGGTCCCGACGACGTCCGTGGCATCGTCTGCGGTGCCCACAACTTCGTCGTCGGCGACAAGGTCGTCGTGTCGCTGCCGGGCGCCGTGCTGCCCGGCCCGTTCCCGATCGCCGCGCGCAAGACCTACGGCCACGTGTCCGACGGCATGATCGCGTCGACCCGTGAGCTCGGCCTCGGCGACGAGCACGACGGCATCCTCCTGCTCAGCTCGCTCGGCCTCGACCCCGAGGTCGGCACGGACGCGATCGCGCTCCTCGGCCTCGACGAGGCCGCCGTCGAGATCAACGTCACGCCCGACCGCGGCTACGCCCTCAGCATGCGCGGCGTGGCTCGCGAGTACTCCCACGCGACTGGAGCCTCCTTCACCGACCCGGCCGGAACGGTCGAGCCCGCGGCGGCGGACGGCTTCGCCGTGAGCGTCGTCGACGACGCCCCGGTGCGCGGCCGCCACGCCGTGGCTACCTTCGTCACCCGGGTCGTCCGCGGCATCGACTCCTCGCGGCCCACGCCGACCTGGATGTCGTCGCGGCTGCGCCTCGCCGGCGTCCGCTCGATCTCGCTGCCGGTCGACGTCACGAACTACGTGATGCTCGAGCTCGGCCAGCCGATCCACGGCTACGACCTCGCCGCCGTCCAGGGCGGGCTGACGGTCCGCCGCGCCGCCGCGGGCGAGAAGCTCGAGACCCTCGACGGCACCGTGCGTGCCCTCCACGTCGAGGACCTGGTCATCGCGGACGAGCAGGGTGCCGTGGGCCTGGCCGGCGTCATGGGCGGTTCGCGCACCGAGATGGGCGCAGGCACCACAGACGTTCTCGTCGAGGCCGCCACGTTCGACCCCGTCTCGGTCGCACGGACCGCTCGTCGGCACAAGCTGCCGAGCGAGGCGTCCCGTCGCTTCGAGCGCGGCGTCGACCCTGCCGTGTCCGCCCCTGCGGCACAGCGGGTCGTCGACCTGCTCGTCGAGCTCGCGGGCGGCACGGCCGACCCGCTCGGCTCCTCCCTCGACCAGTCCGTCGCGCCCGGCTCGATCGAGCTGCCGCGCGACCGCGCCGCCCGCCTCATGGGCGTCGACTACACGACCGACGAGGTCGTGGGCGCCCTGCGCGCCGTCGGCTCCGTCGTCGTCCAGTCGGGCGAGGGCTGGCAGGTGACCCCGCCGACCTGGCGGAGCGACCTCCGCACGTCGGCCGACCTCGTCGAAGAAGTGGCCCGCATCACCGGGTACGACCGCATCCCGTCGGTGCTGCCCGTGGCGCCTCCCGGGCGTGGCCTGTCCCGTGAGCAGAAGCTCCGCCGCCGGGTCGCGGCGTCGCTGGCCGCCGCAGGATCGGTCGAGGTCCAGGCCTACCCCTTCGTCCGTCCCGACCAGAACGCCGCCTTCGGCTCGATCGACGGCTCGGACACCCGTTCGACGGTCCCTGCCGTCACGCTCGCGAATCCGCTCGACTCCGCGGCCCCCCAGCTGCGTCGCTCGCTGCTGCCCGGCCTGCTCGACGTCGTCCGCCGGAACACCTCCCGCGGTCTCGTCGACGTCTCGGTCTTCGAGAGCGGCACGGTCTTCCTGCCGGTCGAGGGCACGACCTACGGCACCGCCGAGGTGCCCGCCGGTGCCGAGCGCCCCGGTGACGAGCTCCTCGCCTCCCTGGCCGCGAGCCTCCCTGCGCAGCCCCGGCACCTCGCCGTGGCCGTCGTGGGCGACGCCGTCGATCGTCAGCCGGGGCAGCCTGCCGTCGCCGCAGGCCTGGCTGACGTGCTCGACGACCTCAGGGTCGCCGTCCGCGCCGCCGGGGCCGAGGTCGAGTTCCGCACGGGTCAGCACCTTTCCCTGCACCCCGGCCGCACGGCCGAGGTGCTGGTCGCGGGAGAGCTCGTCGGCGTGGCCGGCGAGCTGCTGCCCACGGTGTCGGCCGAGCTCGACCTGCCGCGCGTCGTCGCGGTCGGCGAGATCGACCTCGACCGCGTCCTGGCCCTGTCCGACCTCCCCGTCCAGCCGACGGCGATCTCGTCCTACCCGGCCGCGACGCAGGATCTGTCGCTCGTCGTCGGCGTCGACGTCGCCGCGGGCGACCTGCTCGAGACCGTCCGCGAGGGCGCCGGCGACCTGCTCGAGTCCGTGCGGCTCGTCGACGACTACCGGGGCACCGGACTGCCGGGGGCGAGCAAGTCGTTGACCTTCGCGCTGCGGTTCCGTGCCGACGACCGCACGCTGACGGCCGCCGAGGCGACCGAGGCCAAGCAGGGGGCCGTCCGCCTCGCCGGCGAGCGATCAGGGGCGACGCTCCGCGAGTGACCTCGCGAGGCGCCGCCGCCCTCGATCCTCGACCGACTCGACCATCAGGATGGACACATGCCTCACTCCGTAGCAGTAGCGGGCGCCAGCGGGTACGCCGGCGGTGAGCTCCTCCGGCTCCTCGCCGCGCACCCCGACTTCGAGGTCACGACCGTCACGGCGTTCCAGAACGCCGGTCAGCCCCTCGTCGCCCTGCAGCCCCACCTGCGCTCCCTCGCGCACCTCACGCTCGTCGAGACGACCGCCGAGACCCTCGCCGGGCACGACGTCGTCTTCCTCGCCCTCCCGCACGGCAAGTCGGGTGCGATCGCGGCGCAGCTGCCCGACGACGTCCTCGTCGTCGACTGTGGTGCCGACCACCGTCTCACCGACGAAGCCGCCTGGGCCCAGTTCTACGGCACCGAGTACCACGGCGCGTGGGCGTACGGGCTGCCCGAGCTCCTGCTCGGTGCGTCCGGCGGGCGTCAGCGCGACGCCCTGCGCGGCGCACGCCGCATCGCGGTGCCCGGCTGCAACGTGACGGCGGTGACCCTCGGCCTCGCCCCGGGCGTCCGTGCCGGGCTGGTGGAGGCGACCGACATCGTGTCGGTCCTGGCGGTCGGCCCGTCGGGAGCCGGCAAGGCGCTGGCACCGCACCTCCTCGCCAGCGAGCTGATGGGGTCCGCCTCGGCCTACGGGGTCGGCGGCACGCACCGCCACGTGCCCGAGATCCAGCAGAACCTCCGGCTCGCCGGCGCACGAGACGTGCGGATCTCGTTCACCCCCGTGCTGGTCCCGATGTCGCGGGGCATCCTCGCGACCACGTCGGCGACGCTCGCCCCCGGTGTCGGCGCCCACGACGTGCGCACCGCCTGGGAGCAGGCCTACGCCGACGAGCCCTTCGTCCACGTCCTGCCCGAGGGCGTGTTCCCCCGGACGGCCGACACGGTCGGGGCGAACACGGCCCTCATCGGCCTCGCCGTCGACGAGGCCGCCGAGCGCGTCGTCGTCGTCAGCGCCATCGACAACCTCGTCAAGGGCACGGCCGGCGCGGCCGTCCAGTCCGCCAACATCGCCCTCGGCCTCTCCGAGACCGCGGGCCTCAGCACGGACGGAGTGGCACCGTGAGCGTCACCGCAGCACAGGGCTTCACCGCCGCCGGCGTCGTCGCCGGCCTCAAGAGCACCGGCGCGCGCGACGTCGCCCTGGTCGTCAACACCGGTCGCAGCAAGGCCGCCGCGGCCGTCTTCACGAGCAACCGCGCCAAGGCGCACCCCGTCCTGTGGTCCCAGCAGGTGCTGGGCGACGGCGTCGCGGAGGCGGTCGTCCTGAACTCGGGAGGCGCCAACTGCTTTACCGGCCCGTTCGGCTTCCAGACCACCCACGCCACGGCCGAGGCCGTCGCCGAGTCGCTCGGCGTCTCGGCGGGCGACGTCGTCGTGTGCTCCACCGGCCTGATCGGCGTCGGCGACCAGGTCTTCCGCGACAAGGTGCTCTCCGGGTCCCGCGCTGCGGCGACCCAGCTGAGCGCCGAGGGCGGCGAGGACGCCGCCCTCGCGATCATGACGACCGACAGCGTGCCCAAGCAGGCCGTCGTCGCCGGTGACGGCTGGGTGGTCGGCGGCATGGCCAAGGGCGCGGGCATGCTCGCGCCGGGCCTGGCGACCATGCTCGTCGTCCTGACGACCGACGCCGACCTCCCGGCCGAGACGCTCGACGCCGCGCTGCGCGCTGCCACGAGGGTCACCTTCGACCGCCTCGACTCCGACGGCTGCATGTCGACCAACGACACGGTCGTGCTCCTCTCGAGCGCCGAGTCCGGTGTCGCCCCGTCGGCCGACGACTTCACGACGGCGGTCACGGAGCTCTGCGCCGACCTGGCTCGCCAGCTGCAGGCGGACGCCGAGGGCGCCTCCCACGACATCCGCATCGAGGTGGTCGGTGCCGTCGACGAGGACGACGCGGTCGAGGTGGGCCGCTCCGTCGCCCGGAACAGCCTCTTCAAGGCCGCCGTGTTCGGCAACGACCCCAACTGGGGCCGCGTGCTCGCCGCCATCGGCACCACGTCGGCCGCCTTCGACCCCTACGACGTCGACGTGTCGATGAACGGCGTCCGGGTCTGCCACGCGGGGGCGCCCGACGTCCCGAGCGAGACCGTCGACCTCACCCCGCGGGCCGTCCACGTGCTGGTCGACCTGCGCGCCGGCGACGCCGAGGCGACGATCCTCACGAACGACCTCACGCACGACTACGTGCACGAGAACAGCGCGTACTCCAGCTGATGGGCGCACACGAGGTGACCCACAGCGCCGAGCAAGAACTGGCAGCCGTCAAGGCCGCGACCCTGATCGAGTCGCTGCCCTGGCTCAAGCGCTTCTCCGGCAAGGTCGTGGTCGTGAAGTTCGGCGGCAACGCGATGGTCGACGAGGCCCTCGGCCGTGCCTTCGCCGAGGACATGGTCTACCTGCGGCTGGCCGGCCTGTACCCGGTGGTCGTCCACGGAGGCGGTCCGCAGATCTCCGCGGCCCTCGCGACCGCGGGCATCCCGAGCGACTTCCGCGGCGGGTACCGCTACACGAGCACCGAGGCCATCGCCGTGGTCCGCGACGTCCTCGCCGGGGACGTCGCGCAGCAGATCGTCGGGCTCGTCAACGAGCACGGCGACCTCGCCCGCAGCGTGTCCGGCGAGGGCTCGACGCTGTTCCGCGGTCGTCGCCGCGGCACCGTCGTCGACGGCGAGGCCGTCGACCTCGGGCACGTGGGTGACGTCGTCGACGTCGACCCGTCGTCGGTGCTCGCCGAGATCGAGGCAGGACGCATCCCGGTCGTGTCGTCGCTCGCCGTCGACGAGGGCGACGAGGGGTCGCTGCTGAACGTGAACGCCGACGCCGCGGCCGCCGCGCTCGCCGTGGCGCTCCGGGCGACCAAGCTCGTCGTGCTCACCGACGTCTCGGGCCTCTACTCCGACTGGCCGAACCGCGACTCGCTGGTCGCCGCCATCACCGTGTCGGCGCTCACCGACATGCTCCCGACGCTCGAGTCGGGCATGATCCCCAAGATGACGGCCTGCCTCGACGCGGTCGTCGGCGGCGTCGGGGGAGCGACCATCATCGACGGCCGCATCCCGCACTCCATCCTCCTCGAGGTCTTCACCCAGCGCGGGTCGGGCACCGAGGTCGTCCCCGACGACAGGGCCGCCGCCTACGGCGCACCCGTCGTCGACTCGTTCCCGATCACCCCGTTCGGCGACGTCAGCACCCCGCAGGAAGGACAGTCGTGACCACCACCCAGACCCCAGCCGGACACGACGAGCGCCGCGACTGGCAGAGCCGGTTCGGCGACGCGTTCATGCGCTCGCTGGCCACCCCGAAGGTGATGCTCGAGCGCGGCGAGGGCTGCGCCGTGTGGGACGTCGACGGCAAGCGCTACCTCGACTTCCTCGCCGGCATCGCCGTCAACGCCCTCGGCCACGCGCACCCCGTGCTCGTCGAGGCGATCGCCCGGCAGGCCGGCGCGCTCGTCCACGTCTCCAACTACTTCGCGACCGAGCCGCAGCTGGCCCTGGCCGAGCGACTCCTCCGCATCAGCGGCGCGGGCGACCAGGGTCGCGTCTACTTCGCGAACAGCGGGGCCGAGGCCAACGAGGCCGCGTTCAAGCTCGCGCGGCTCAACCGCGGCGACGGACGCCGCACGCGGATCCTCGCCCTGCAGAACTCGTTCCACGGCCGCACCATGGGCGCACTCGCCCTCACCGGCAAGCCCGCCCTCCGCGGGCCCTTCGAGCCGATGGTGGCGGGCGTCGAGCACATCGACACGACGCTCGAGGCGCTCGAGGCCGCGATGGGTGACGACGTCGCGGCTCTCTTCGTCGAGCCGATCAAGGGCGAGGCCGGCGTGCTCGACCTCCCCGTCGGGTTCCTCGAGCGGGCCCGTGAGCTGACCCGCGAGCACGGAGCGCTCCTCGTCCTGGACGAGATCCAGACGGGCATCGGCCGCACCGGCTCCTGGTTCGCCTTCCAGCAGTTCGACGTCGTGCCCGACGCCATCACGGTCGCCAAGGGGATCGCCGGGGGAGTCCCCATCGGCGCGCTCGTCACCTTCGGCGCCGCCTCCGACCTGTTCGAGGCCGGACAGCACGGCAGCACGTTCGGTGGCAACCCGCTGGCCACGGCTGCCGCGGACGCGGTCCTCGGCGAGATCGAGCGTGCCGGCCTCGTCGAGGCCGCCGTCGTCCGGGGCGCCCAGATCCGGGCTGCCGTCGAGGCGATGGACTCGCCGCTCGTCGCCGGCGCCCGCGGGCAGGGCCTGCTGATCGGCATCGGCCTGACCCAGCCGATCGCCGCCGAGATCTCGGCCCGGTGCCTCGAAGCAGGCCTGATCGTGAACGCCCCCAACGACTCCAGCGTTCGCCTCGCCCCGCCGCTCATCGTGGGCGACGCCGAGATCGCCGAGTTCTCCACCCTCTTCTCCCGCGTCCTGAAAGGTCTCGAATGACCCGCCACTTCCTCCGCGACGACGATCTCAGCCGCGCTGAGCAGCTCGAGGTCCTCGACCTCGCAGACGCCCTCAAGCGAGACCGCTGGTCGCAGCGCCCCCTCGAGGGCCCGCAGACGGTCGCCGTGATCTTCGACAAGTCGTCGACCCGCACCAGGGTCTCGTTCGCGGTCGGCATCGCCGACCTCGGCGGCAGCCCGCTCGTCATCGCGACCGCGAACAGCCAGCTGGGCGGCAAGGAGACGCCGTCCGACACCGCACGCGTCCTCGAGCGCATGGTCGCGGCCATCGTCTGGCGCACCTACGCGCAGTCCGGCCTGGAAGAGATGGCGGCCGGCACGACCGTCCCGGTCGTCAACGCCCTCAGCGACGACTTCCACCCCTGCCAGCTGCTGGCCGACCTGCAGACCATCCGGGAGGCGAAGGGCACGCTCGCCGGCCTCTCCGTCGCCTTCGTCGGCGACGGCCGGAGCAACATGGGCCAGTCGTACCTGCTGGCCGGCGCCACCGCCGGCATGCACGTGCGCATCGGCTCGCCGGCGGGCTTCCAGCCGGAGCAGCATGTCGTCGACGACGCGGCCGCGATCGCCGCGACGACCGGCGGATCCGTCCAGGTCGTCGACGACGCCGCGGCTGCGGTCGCGGGAGTCGACGTCGTCGTCACCGACACCTGGGTCTCCATGGGCAAGGAGGACGAGAAGGACGAGCGTGTCGCCGTCTTCGGCGGCTTCAAGGTCGACCAGGCGCTCATGGCACGGGCCGCCGACGACGCGATCTTCCTGCACTGCCTCCCCGCCGACCGCGGGTACGAGGTCGACGCCGACGTCATCGACGGCCCGACCAGCGTCATCTGGGACGAGGCGGAGAACCGCGTCCACGCCCAGAAGGCGCTCCTCACCTGGCTGCTCTCGCACTGAGGCAGCAGCACCGAGCCAGCAGCACCGAGCTCGGAGCACCGGCCGCCCGGCCACGAGGCCGGGCGGCCTCCCGATAAGATCACCCACACACCACACTCAAGGAGAACCATGGCGGAACGCGTCGTCCTCGCATACTCCGGAGGTCTCGACACCTCCGTCGGCATCGGCTGGCTCGCTGACGCGACCGGCAAGGAGGTGGTCGCCCTCGCCGTCGACGTCGGACAGGGCGGCGAGGACATGGACGACATCCGTCAGCGTGCCCTCGACTGCGGTGCCGTCGAGTCGGTCGTCGTCGACGCCAAGGAGGAGTTCGGGCGCGACTACCTGATGCCCGCCCTCAAGGCGAACGCGATGTACCAGAAGACCTACCCGCTGGTCTCGGCCCTCAGCCGCCCGCTGATCGCGCGCCACCTCGCCCGTGTCGCGAAGGAGCTCGGCGCCGACAGCGTCGCGCACGGCTGCACCGGCAAGGGCAACGACCAGGTCCGCTTCGAGGCGGCCGTGGCCGCGCTCGCGCCCGACCTGACCAGCATCGCGCCCGTCCGCGACCTCGCCCTCACCCGCGACAAGGCGATCATCTACGCCGAGCAGCACTCGCTGCCGATCCGTCAGAGCGCGGCGAACCCGTACTCGATCGACAAGAACGTCTGGGGCCGCGCGGTCGAGACGGGCTTCCTCGAGGACCCGTGGAACCCGCCGATCGAAGATCTGTACGAGTACACGCAAGACCCGTCCGTCATCAAGGACGCCGACGAGGTCGTCATCACCTTCCAGGCCGGCGTGCCCACCGCGATCGACGGCGTCTCGTACACGCCGCTCGGCATCGTGCAGAAGATGAACGAGCTCGCGGGCGCGCACGGCGTCGGCCGCATCGACGTCGTCGAGGACAGGCTCGTCGGCATCAAGAGCCGCGAAGTCTACGAGGCTCCGGGCGCCGTCGCGCTGATCCAGGCGCACGAGGCGCTCGAGGCGCTCACGATCGAGCGCGACCTCGGCCGCTACAAGCGCGGCGTCGAGGCCGAGTGGTCGAACCTGGTCTACGACGGCCTGTGGTTCTCGGGCCTGAAGCGCTCGCTCGACGTCTTCATCGACGACACGCAGAAGTACGTCTCCGGCGAGATCCGCCTGAAGCTGCAGGGCGGCCGCGCGGTCGTCACCGGCCAGCGGAGCGACCAGAGCCTGTACGACTTCGACCTCGCGACCTACGACACGGGCGACACGTTCGACCAGTCGCTGTCCAAGGGCTTCATCGAGATCTGGTCGCTGCCGAGCAAGATCTCGGCGCGTCGCGACCTGGCGCAGCAGTAGTGGTCGACGCGACCCCGGGCCAGAACCAGCGGGCGGGGGAGGCGGGCGCCCTGTGGGGAGGCCGCTTCGCCTCCGGCCCCGCTCCCGAGCTCGCCGCCCTGAGCAAGTCGACGCAGTTCGACTGGCAGCTCGCGCCGTACGACATCGCGGGGTCACGGGCGCACGCCCGTGCCCTCGCGGCGGCGGGATACCTCGACGGCGCTGAGCTCGACGGCATGGTCGCCGCCCTCGACCAGCTCGAGGCCGACGTCGCCGACGGCTCGTTCGTGGCGGCGGAGTCCGACGAGGACGTGCACTCGGCACTCGAGCGGGGCCTGATCGGCATCGCCGGCGCCGAGCTCGGCGGCAAGCTCCGCGCGGGCCGCAGCCGCAACGACCAGATCGCCACGCTCGTGCGTCTCTACCTGCGTGACCACGGTGCGGCGATCGGCCGTCTGGTGATCGGGCTCGTCGACGCGATCGCTTCTCAGGCCTCGGCGCACCCCGACGCCGTGATGCCCGGGCGCACGCACCTGCAGCACGCTCAGCCCGTCCTGCTCGCGCACCACCTCCTCGCTCACGCCTGGCCGCTGGTCCGCGACCTCGAGCGTCTGCGCGACTGGTCGCGTCGTGCGTCGGCGTCGCCCTACGGCGCCGGTGCCCTCGCCGGCAGCTCGCTCGGCCTCGACCCGATGCTGGTCGCGACCGAGCTCGGTTTCGACCGCACCACCGAGAACAGCATCGACGCGACGGCCAGCCGTGACGTCGTGGCCGAGTTCGCGTTCGTGGCGGCCTCGATCGGCATCGACCTCTCGCGCCTCGCCGAAGAGGTGATCCTCTGGTCGACGCGGGAGTTCGGCTTCGTGAAGCTGCACGACTCGTTCTCGACCGGGTCGTCGATCATGCCCCAGAAGAAGAACCCGGACATCGCCGAGCTCGCCCGGGGCAAGTCGGGGCGACTGATCGGCAACCTCACCGGCCTGCTGGCGACGCTGAAAGGCCTCCCGCTCGCGTACAACCGCGACCTGCAGGAGGACAAGGAGCCGATCTTCGACTCAGTGACCCAGCTCGAGGTGCTGCTGCCCGCCTTCACGGGCATGATCGCCACGCTCGAGTTCGACGAGGCGCGGATGGCCGAGCTGGCGCCGCAGGGCTTCTCGCTCGCCACGGACGTGGCCGAGTGGCTCGTCCGCCAGGGAGTGACGTTCCGTGACGCCCACGAGATCAGCGGCGAGCTGGTGCGGTTCTGCGAGAAGCACGGGCTGGAGCTCGGCGAGCCGACCGACGCGCAGTACGCCGAGGTGTCGTCCCACCTCACCCCCGAGATCCGTGCGGTCCTGACCGTGCGCGGCTCGATCGGCAGCAGGCAGGGCGTCGGCGGGACGGCTCCCGAGCGCGTCGCCGAGCAGCTGGCCGAGCTGACCCAGCGCGTCGCCCGCCTGGTCCGCGACCTCGATCCGGTCTCGGCGTGACCGAGCCGCGTCGACCGCGTGCCCCGCGTGCCTGGCTGCTGCCCGGGGTCGTCGCGGTGTGCGTCGTCGTCCTCGTCGCGGTCGTCGTGATCGCGACCGCCTCGGGCCAGCGGTTCTTCTGAACGAGGTGACCCGGCTGCTCACGCGACCGGCCCTCGAGGTGGGCCCGCTCCTCCTCGGCTCGGTGTTCCGGGTCGGGGAGGTGGCGGTCAGGCTCACCGAGGTCGAGGCCTACCACGGCCAGGGACAAGACCCGGGGTCGCACGCGCACCGCGGGCCGACCCCCAGGAACGCGAGCATGTTCCGCGAGGGCGGGACCCTCTACGTGTACTTGTCGTACGGGATCCACCGCTGCGTCAACATCGTCTGCGGTCCCGAGGGGTACGCGTCCGGTCTGCTGCTCCGCGCGGGCGAGGTCGTCGACGGGCTCGACGTCGTCCGGTCGCGTCGGGCGAGCGCCCGCAACGACGCCGAGCTGGCGAAGGGACCGGGCAGGCTCGGGTCGGCACTCGCCATCGGTCTCGACGACGACGGCAGCACCCTGGGCACCGGGCGGTTCTCCCTCGAGCTGCCGACCGGGCCCGTCGGCGAGGTCGTCGCCGGTCCCCGCGTCGGGGTGTCCGGCCGGGCCGGGACCGACGAGTTCCCGTGGCGGTTCACGCTCGCGGGTGAGCCGTCGGTCTCGGCCTGGCGGCCCGCGGTCAGGCGCGGCGGCGGCACGTCCGCACGCTGATACCGTTCTCGGGTGAGCAGTGAAACCACGGCCGACGTCCTCGCCGGCCAGCACAACGACCCCACGTTCGACGACGTCTGGGACGAGCTGCAGTGGCGCGGCCTGGTCCACGTCTCGACGGACGCCGAGGCGCTGAAGTCCGTGCTCGCCGGCCCGCCGATCACGTACTACTGCGGCTTCGACCCGACCGCGCCGAGCCTGCACCTCGGCAACCTCGTGCAGCTGCTGCTGATGCGCCGGCTCCAGCTGGCCGGACACCGGCCGCTCGGGCTCGTCGGCGGTTCCACCGGTCTGATCGGCGACCCGCGTCCGACGGCCGAGCGCACCCTGAAGACACCCGAGCAGACCGCCGAGTGGGTGACGCGGATCCGCGTGCACGTCGAGAAGTTTCTCGCCGCCGAGGGCGAGAACGGCCTCCGGGTCGTGAACAACCTCGACTGGACGGCGCCCCTGTCGGCAATCGAGTTCCTCCGCGACATCGGCAAGAACTTCCGGGTGGGCACCATGCTCAAGAAGGACGCGGTGAGCGCGCGCCTCAACTCGGACGCCGGAATCAGCTACACCGAGTTCAGCTACCAGATCCTGCAGGGCCTCGACTTCCGTGAGCTCTACCGCCAGCACGAGTGCGTGCTGCAGACGGGGGGCAGCGACCAGTGGGGCAACCTGACGAGCGGCACCGAGCTGATCCGTCGCACCGAGGGAGTCGCGGTGCACGCCATCGGGACTCCCCTGATCACCAACAGCGACGGCACCAAGTTCGGCAAGAGCGAGGGCAACGCCGTCTGGCTCGATCCCGAGCTGACGAGCCCCTACGCGATGTACCAGTTCTGGCTCAACACCGACGACTCCGACGTCGTCTCGCGACTGCGGGTCTTCACGTTCCTCGACCGCGCCGCGATCGAGTCGCTCGAGCGCGCCGTGGCCGACGAGCCGTTCCGGCGGGAGGCGCAGCGCACGCTCGCGTGGGAGGTCACGCGCCTGGTCCACGGCGAGGCCGCCACGCAGTCGGCGATCGACGCGGCCGCCGCCCTCTTCGGGCAGGGCGACCTCGGTGTCCTGGACGAGGACACCCTCCGCAGCGCGGTCGCCGAGCTCCCGTCCGCGGAGGCGGACTCGACCACCACGGTGGCGCAGGCACTGGTGGCCACCGGGTTGTCGACATCTCTGGGTGCCGCCCGCCGGAGCACGGGCGAAGGCGGGGTCTACCTGAACAACGTCCGCGTGGTCGACGCCGATGCTCCGGTGGGGGAGTCCACCCTGGCCGGCGGCACCGTGGTGCTCCGTCGGGGGAAGAAGACCCTGGCCGGCGTGACGGTCCGCTGACCTTCCCTGTTCCGTGACGACGAAGGCCCGCCCCTCTCAGGGGGCGGGCCTTCGTGCATGCGGTGATCGAGAGGCGCGTTTCGCGAGTCCAGTCGCGTCGCTGATCGTGCCCCTGGAGGCCGTGTGCGGCCATCTGGCGGCCGAACGCGGTCTCGACCCTTGATTTTCCGGGGTTCGACGTTGCGACACGCCCGGGATGCGGCAGGGTTTGGACGATGTGGCTGGTGTGCCTGTA
>NZ_CAUPYL010000004.1:0-55704 GCF_963515265.1 uncultured Frigoribacterium sp. | reverse complement strand
CGTCAGGGGCGCAGGCCCTCGAGAGCGCAGGAGGGGGGGGGGGGGGGGCCCCCCCCCCCCGGGGGGGGGGGGGGGGGCGGGCGCCCCCCCCCGCGCGCGCCCCCCCGCCGCGCGGCCCCCGCGGGCCGGGCGCCCCCCGCCCCGCGCCGCACCCCCGTGGGTGGCCGACCCCCCCCCAACCGGGGGGTGCCACCCCCCACTTCGCGGTGTCAGACAGTGCGGTGCCGGGCTTCGAGGTGCCGGGCTACGGGGCGCACGACCGAGGGGTGCCGGGCCTGCCCGCCGCCCGTCACGCCCCCGGCTGCGGAGCCCGGACGTCGAGCGCCCACACGACGCCGAACCGGTCGCGGAGCTGCCCCGCCAACGGCGACCACGCGGAGGCGCCCAGCGGCTGCCGGATCTCGGCCCCGACGACGAGCCCCTCCCACACCGCCGTGATCTCGGTGGCGTCGTCGCCGCTGAGGTAGACGTAGCAGGAGTTCGCCCCCTGGTCGTACTCCTGGTGCGGCCAGACGTCGAACGCCATGACGCGGACCCCGCTCGCGGTCTCGACCTGCCCCCAGACGATCCGGTCCGCCCACGCCGGGTCGTCGGAGGCGCCCATCTGTCCGTAGGTCATGGCGGTCGCCTCGGTGCCGAGCGCGGCGGCCCAGAAGTCGAGGGCCTGGCGGGCGTCTCCGTCGAAGTTGAGGTGCGGGGTGGTCGAGATGGTCATGAATGTCTCCTCGTCGTCGCGCAGTCCTCGGTGGTGAGGCCCGCGTCGAGAGCGACTCTCCTCCCCGATCCGGTCAGATCGTGACCGCATCTGGTGCGACGATCAGAACGTGACCAGCCCCTCCTCGCGGATCCTCACGCTCCTCTCGCTGCTGCAGGTGCGACGGGACAGCTCGGCGACGTTCCTGGCCGAGCGACTCGGCGTGAGCCCCCGGACCGTCCGCCGTGATGTCGAGCGCCTGCGCGAGCTGGGCTACACGGTGACGACCCTGCGAGGGCCGGCCGGCGGCTACCGCCTGTCGGCGGGCAGCGAGCTGCCGCCCCTGCTCTTCGACGACGACCAGGCCGTGGCCGTCGCGCTCGCCCTCGCCGTGGCGCCCGCCTCCGGCACCGCCATCGGCGAGGCGGCCGCCCGTGCACTGGCCACCGTGCGGCAGGTGATGCCGTCTCGGCTGCGGCACCGGATGGACTCGATCGAGGTCCTCAGCACGCCCTCGGCGGTGGTCGTCGACCCGGAGGTGCTGGTCGCGGTGATCGAGGCGACCAGCGCCCGCGAGGTGCTCCGGTTCGACTACGTGCCCGTCTGGGGAGAGACCGAGGTCGGCCCGCCGCTCTCGGTCGAGCCGCACGCGGTCGTCACGAGCAACGGCCGCTGGTACCTCCTGGCGTGGGCGCCCGCCGCAGCCGACTGGCGCACCTACCGAATCGACCGGATGCACCCGCGGGCGGCCACGCGCCGGTCGTTCAGTCGGCGCCCCGTGCCCGGGGACGACCCGGTCGCCTTCGTCGCGGCGCGGTTCCGGGGGTCGACCGACGCCTCCTGGCCCTGCGTCGGCACGGCACTGCTCGACCTCCCGGCGAGCGACGTCGCGCCCTACGTCGATGCCGACGCCCTCGTCGAGCAGGGGGACGACGGCCGCGCGCGGCTCACGACGGGCTCGTGGTCGTGGGGCGCCCTCGCGGCCCGCTTCGCCGGGTTCGACGCGGACCTGACGCTCGAGGGGCCACCGGCGCTCGTCGAGGCAGGGCAGGAGCTGGCGGGGCGGCTGCGCGACTCGCGAGGCCCGGGTCGGCGGCCGTGAACGTCGGCACGTCGAGGCGCGGCCAGGCTCCCGAGATCGGCCCGCCCGGCCAGCCCGCCCGCGCAGCCGAGATCGACCCGTAGGGTTGTCACGACATGACCTGGGGCGGTGCAGCAGATGACAGACACGACTCTTCCCGACGACCTCTTCGCTGACCTGGACAGAGGCGGCCCGGTGCCTCTCTGGTACCAGATCTCCACTCGCCTCGAGGCCTCCATCCTGAGTGGTCGGCTGCCCGCCGGCGCGCGGCTCGAGAACGAGGTCGGGCTCGGCGAACGGCTAGGCCTGTCCCGCCCGACCATCCGCCGTGCGATCCAGGAGCTCGTCGACAAGGGCCTCGTCGTCCGTCGACGGGGCATCGGCACGCAGGTCGTCCACGGGCCCGTCACGCGGAACGTCGAGCTGTCGAGCTTGTTCGAGGACCTCGCCCTGAGCGGTCAGGCACCGACCACACGCCTCCTCACGCACGACATCACCCCCGCGGACGAGAAGACGGCGACCGCGCTGGGCGTCGAGGTGGGCGCTCAGGTGAGCCACGTCCGCCGGCTGCGCCTGGCCGACGACGTGCCCGTCGCGATCCTCGAGAACTACCTGCCGCTCGACCTCGCCCCGTTCTCCGATGCCGATCTCGCGGCCCGGGGGCTGTATCAGCTCCTCCGCTCCCACGGCGTGACGATGCGGGTCGCGAAGCAGAACATCGGCGCCCGGGCCGCCCACGGGGACGAGGCGCAGCTGCTGGAGATCGAACCTAGGGGCGCCGTCCTCACGATGACGCGCACCGCTTACGACGCCTCGGGCCGAGCCGTCGAGGTCGGGCACCACTGCTACCGGCCCGACCTCTACTCGTTCTCGATCACCCTCGTCGACAAGTAGCGCCCCGGGCCAGGTGGAGCGTCAGCCGAGGTCGGGGGCCGCGGCAGGGACCTTCAGCTCGCCGTTCATGTACTGGGCGACGCCGAAGCCGAACGACCAGTCCTGCGGCCCGTTCTCGACGTAGCCGATGAAGACGTCCTCGCCGGCCACGCCCGCCCCCTCGAGCCCGCTGGCGATGCGCGCGTAGAGGGCCTGCTTCGTCTCGTCGCTGCGGCCGCGCTGGGTGAAGATCTGGATCATCACGACGCCGCCGGTGCGCTCGAAGCCGAGCCCCGCGTCCTCGGCGACGATGCGCCCTGCGGGCAGCTCGTTGACGACCTGGAAACGGTCTCGGACCGGGATGCCGTACACCTCGACGATCGCCTCGTGGATCGCGTCGGCGATCGCGGTGATCTGCTCGGGCGTGCGGCCGGTCATCAGGTCGATGCGGACGAGGGGCATGGCGGGGTCCTCACTGTCGGTCAAATGTAAGGACATACTAACAAGATCACGGCCGAGACGCCAGGCCCGACATGAGGAGGCGCGGAGCCCGAGAACGGACTCCGCGCCTCCTGCGCCCTTCAGCCGCAGATCAGATCGCGGGCACGATCACGTCGCGGACGAGGGCGTCGAGCTGCGCGTCCGCGTCCAGGAACTGGCGGAGGGTCCTGACGGTCGCGCCGAAGCGCTCGAACTCGTCGAGGGTCATGCCGTCGACGTCGTAGGCCCGGTGCCACTCCTCGGGGATCTTCTCGGCCAACGACTCGAGGATGCGGGGGTCGACGGGGACGTCGATGCGGTTCTCGACGGGGAGCGCAGCGGCGTTGATGTCGACCTGCCATGAGAACGGAGGCGACACCACGAGGTCTCCCCCGACGAGCTCGGACCACTGCAGGTGGTTCCGGAACGCGGCCGAGAGGACTCGTGAGCGATAGCCACGGGCCACGAACTCGTGGTGCGCTTTCTTGAGGGCCGCGACGCCCGCCCACTCGAGGTGACCGGGGTCGATCATGACGTGGTCGCGCTTGACGACCGCCTTCAGCCAGTCGTCGAGCCGCCCGCCCATGAGGGTGACGACCGAGCCGAACTCGTGGTTCTCGATGCCCTCCGCGGTGCGACGGTCGAGTCCGCGCTCGATGGCGGCACCGACGGCGACGGCCTGGGCGACGGTGAACGAGACCGTCGCGTTGATGCTCACACCCCGGTACGTCGCCTCCTCCATCGCCTCGATGCCGGTCTTGGTGGCGGGGATCTTGACGATGATGTTCTTCGCCAAGGACGAGAAGTGAACGGCCTGCTCGACCAGCGCCGCGGCGTCTCGGTGCAGGCGCGGGTCGGTCTGCATCGACAGACGTCCGTTGCGGCCGCCCGAGGCCTCGAACTCCGCCTCGAGCAGGGCTGCGGCCTCGATGCTGAGCTGCTCGACGGCGAGCCACCCGATCTCGGACTCGCCGGCGATGGGGTTCGCGTCGGCGATCTCGCGGAGGCGGGGAGCCCAGGTGTCGAGGTCGTTCTTGATCACCGTGTAGGCGATGACCGGGTTGCAGGTCGCGCCCACGGCCCCGAACTCGATGGAGGCGGCGAGCTCGGTGAGGTCGGCCGAGTCGTTCCAGAGACTGGTGGGGGTGTCCTGCACGGCGCGGAGCAGCGTCGGCCGCTCGTCGGCCGGGGTCGGGGTGGGGGTCGTGTCGGTGAGAGTTGTCATGGTCGTTCTCCGGAGGGGTCGGTCGTCACGGGGCGACGACGCTCAGTGACGAGGCGCGGAAGCGATCCGCGACAGGATCTGCTCGCGCTGGTAACGGCTGACGGCATCGACGTCCTCGTCCTCGGCGAAGACGCTCGAGACGGCCACGGTGTCGTCGCGGTCGAAGAAGCCGAGCTGACCGAGGCCGCCGAAGAAGTCGTCCCAGTCGACGTCGCCGTCGCCGATCTTGAGGTGCTGGTGGACGCGGGCGGCGTTGCCGGGCGGGTTGGTGATGTACCGCAGGCCGTGCGACCGGCGGTGGTCGAAGGTGTCGGCGATGTGGACGAGCCCGAGTGACTGACCTGCGGCCGCCATGATCTCGGCCGTGTTGCCGCCGTAGTGGAAGGTGTGGCAGGCCACGTAGGCGAGCCCGACGTTCGAGGAGTTCAGCCCGCGGATCACGCGGAGCGCCTCGAGGCCGTCCTCGACGAAGTCGTCGGGGTGCGGGTCGATGAACACCTGGATGCCCTCGCGCTCGATGATCGGGAGCAGCTCCTCCATAGACCAGTAGAACTGTCGCTCCGATTCCTCCTGCAGCTCGGGGCGTCCGCTGAACTCGGTGTTGACGACGCCGACCCCGAGTCGCGCGGTGATCTCGATCACGCGCTTCCACTGCTTGACCGCCGCTCGCCGCGACTCCTCGTCCGGTCCCGACCAGCGGAGCACGGGCAGCACCGACGCGATCTGCACGTCCGCGTCGCGGCAGGCGGCCGCGAAGGCGTCGACCAGGTCGTCGTCCGCCTTCGGGTGCCGGAAGAAGGGGATGAAGTCGGCGTGGGGGGTCAGCTGCAGGTGGTCGTAGCCGAGCTCGCGGACCTTCGCCGGGATCTCGAGCAGGGAGTGGCTGTGGTGCAGCGGCGTCGGATCGAGGGCGATCTTCACCATCGGTCACGCCTCCGACGGGACGGCGTCGGCGCGGGCGTCCAGGTCGTAGAAGGCCGGCTTGGCCATCGCGTAGTCGACCTCGACACGGCGACCGCTCTTCTGCGCCTCCACGCCTGCGGTCGCGACCACGCTGGCGAGGTAGCCGTCCCAGGCGCTCGGCCCGTCGATGGTGCCCCGGTGTGCCGCGTCGACCCAGCGCTGCACCTGCGTGTCGTAGGCGGCGCCGAAGCGCTCCTTGAAGCTCGGCGGGACGGCCACGCCCGCGCGGCCGGCGCTCGTCAGCTGCAGGCCCGTTTCGCGACCGATCGACGCGACGCCGCTCTCGAAGACAGCGTCGGTCGTGACCTGGTAGCCGAACTGGATGTTGACGTTGATCTCGACGACGGCCAGAGTGCCCGACGCAGTCTCCAGGAGGACGAACTGCGGGTCGCGGAGCCCGTCGGGCGCCAGCGAGTTGCGGCGGGGCTTCTTCACCTCGACGGCCACGATCGGCTCGCCCGCGATGAAGGGGACGGCGTCGATCTCGTGGATGACGGAGTCGAGGATCAGCATCTCCTCCGAGTAGCTCGGCGGGGTCGTCGCGTTGCGGTGGGCGCAGTGCAGGGCGAGCAGGGCTCCGTTGTCACCGGACGCGACGAGGGCGCGGAGGTCCTGGTAGCCCTGGTCGAAGCGGCGCATGAACCCGACCTGGATGTGGGGCCGGTCGAGCTTCTGCTCCGCCTCGAGGACGCGCAGGGACGCCGCTTCGTCGGTCGTGAGGGGCTTCTCGCAGAGGATCGCCAGTCCGCGCTCGAGGGCGGGCATCAGCACGGCCTCGTGCAGGAACCCGGGCGTGGCGATGATGACCGCGTCGATCTCCGTCGTGGCGAGGGCTTCCTCGAAGTCGGCGGCCGTGACGGCGCCCGGCGCGGTCGCCGCGGCGGCGGTCGCTCGTGCCGTGTCGGGGTCGACGACGGCCACGACCCTCGCGCCGCTGATGGTCGAGGTGATCCGGGCGACGTGGTCGGCGCCCATCATGCCGGCGCCGACGACGGCGACGCGGAGGTCCTGGGAGGTGGGGGTCATGGTCGGTTCTCTTTCCGGTGCGGTGTCGTCAGACGAGGCGGGCGCGGGGCGAGCAGCTGAAGATGTGCTCGCGGGTGCGGGTGGCGATGCCGAGGGGCAGGTCGATCGACTCCACCGGGAACATGTCCTGCTCGACGATGGCGAAGATGTCGGGGTCGATCCGGCTCACGGCCTCGAGCACGGGCGCCAGCTCGGGCACGCCCTTCGGGGGCTCGACCATCACTCCCATCGCGACGGCGTCGCCGAAGGGCACGTCGTTCTTCAGGACGGTGAATCGGAGGTCGGAGTCGACCTGCTTGAGGTGCAGGTAGCCGATCCGGTCGGGGTGGGCCTCGATGAGTCGGACGTTGTCGCCGCCGTAGTAGGCGAAGTGGCCGGTGTCGAGGCAGAGGTTCGTGTAGCGGGCGTCGGTCTCGGCCAGGAACCGCTCGGTCTCCTGGTAGGTCCCGACGTGGCTGTCGGCGTGGGTGTGGAACTGCTGCTTCACCCCGAACTCCTCGAGCAGGGCCTTGCCGAGCTTGTCGTGCCCCGCGCCGAGCTTCGCCCACTGGTCGTCGCTGAGGGTGCGGGCCTCGAGGACCTCGGTGGTGGCGTCGCTGCGCCAGAGGTCGGGGATGACGACGAGGTGCTCGGCGCCGAGCGCCGAGGCGAGCCCCGCGACGGCGAGCGCCTGGTCCCAGGCGCGCTGCCACTGGTCGTCGCCCTTGTGGAAGCCGGTGAAGACGGTCCCGGCCGAGAGCAGCAGGTCGCGCTTGCCGAGTTCGTCCTCGAGCTGGTGGGGGTCGGTGGGGAGGTAGCCGTACGGGCCGAGCTCGATCCACCGGTAGCCGGCCTGCTGCACCTCGTCGAGGAACCGCGGCCACGGGATCTGGCTGGGGTGCTCGGGGAACCACACCCCCCACGAGTCGGGTGCGGTGCCGATGCGCAGCCCGCGGTCGTTCGGCGCGGAGGAGGTCTCGACGGGTGTGGCGTCGGGATCGGTGACGGTGTCGGTCATGGCGGCGATGCCTTTCGAGAGTGAGTCGTGAGATCGAGCTGAGGGGTCAGCCCAGGAGCGGGCGCTGGGCCGAGCGGTGCTCGCGATACTCGGCGAGCGCCTCCTCGGTCGCCGCGAGGGTGGAGACCTGGGCGACGGGGACGTCCCACCAGCCCTCGCCGTCGGGGGCGTAGACGAGCGGGTCGCTGTTGATGTGGATGAGGGTGGTCGTCGACGATGCCTTCGCCGCCGCCATCGCCGCGCTCAGGTCGGCGACGGAGTTCTCCGACGGCTCGACCTCGATGACGTCGACCCCGTAGCTGCGGGCGTTCATCGCCAGGTCGACCGGGAGGACCTCCGTGCCCTGGAAGTCGAGGGCGTCGGGGTCGAGCTTGCGGTACAGGGTGCCGAAGCGGTCGGCGCCGACCGTCTCGGACAGGTGCCCGATCGAGGCGTAGCCGTGGTTCTGGATGAGCACGACGATGATCTTGATGCCCTCGGCCACGGCGGTGACGAGCTCGGTGTGGAGCATGAGGTACGAGCCGTCGCCGATCATGACGATGACGTCGCGGTCGGGTGCGCCCCGCTTGACGCCGAGGCCGCCCGCGATCTCGTACCCCATGCACGAGAACGCGTACTCGACGTGGTAGCCGAGCGGGTCGCGGACGCGCCAGAGCTTGTGCAGGTCGCCGGGGAGCGACCCGGCTGCCTGGACGACGACGTCGGTGGGGTCGCTGGCGGCCTGGACGGCGCCGATGATCTCCGGCTGACCGGGCAGTGCGAGCCCGGACGGCAGGAACGCCTCGTCGACCAGGTCGTCCCACGCCGCCTTCTCGGCGGCGACGCGCGTCGAGTGCTCGGCGGGGACCGCGTGCTCTGCCAGCGCTGCGCCGAGGGCGTCGATCGCTTCGCGGGCATCGGCCACCACGGGCAGCTGCGAGCCGTGCTTGTAGGCGTCGAACGAGGCGATGTTGACGTTCACGAACTGCACGTCCGCGTCCTGGAAGGCGGTGCGGGACGCGGTGGTGAAGTCGCTGTACCGGGTCCCGATGCCGATGACGACGTCCGCCTCGGCGGCGATGCGGTTCGCGGCGGTCGTGCCCGTGGCTCCGATGCCGCCGAGGTACTGGGGGTGGTCCCAGGCGAGCGACCCGCCGCCGGCCTGCGTGGTCCCGACGGGGATGCCGGTCGCACGGGCGAGGGCGTCGAGCTGCTGCTCGGCGCCGGAGTAGAGCACTCCCCCGCCGGCGACGATGACCGGGCGCTTCGCGGACCGGATCGCGGCCGCTGCTCGTTCGAGGGGCCCGCGCTCGGGGACCGGACGGCGGATGTGCCACTCCCTCGGCTGCAGGAACTCCTCGGGCACGTCGAGCCACTCGGCCTGGACGTCCTCGGGGAGGGCGATCGTGACGGCACCGGTCTCGGCAGGATCGGTCAGCACCCGCAGGGCGGCGAGGGCGATCGAGAACAGCTGCTCGGGCCTGTCGACCCGGTCGAAGAAGCGCGACAACGGCCGGAACGCGTCGGTCACCTGCAGCGAGGTGTCGTGCGGCATCTCGATCTGCTGCAGCACCGGGTCGCTGACCCGCGTCGCGAAGGTGTCGCTCGGCAGCAGCAGC
The DNA here is from genome assembly GCF_963515265.1 of uncultured Frigoribacterium sp. NCBI lineage: Bacteria > Bacillati > Actinomycetota > Actinomycetes > Micrococcales > Microbacteriaceae > Frigoribacterium > uncultured Frigoribacterium sp. The sequence continues at coordinate 46,767 of NZ_CAUPYL010000004.1, read as the reverse complement.
GCGGGGAGGCGGTTGGTCGTCGCCAGGGCGGCGGCGGTGAGCATGTTGGCGGCCCCCGGACCGACGGAGGCGGTGCTCGCGTAGGTGGCGCGCCTCCGGTGCATGCGGGCGTAGCCGACGGCCTCGTGGACCATGGCCTGTTCGTTCCGAGCCTGCAGGTAGGGCATCAGGCCGGGGCGGTCGACGTGGTACTGCTTCAGGGCCTGGCCGACGCCGGCGACGTTGCCGTGGCCGAAGATGCCGAACATCCCGGGGATCGTGCGCTCACGCACGTCGCCGTCGACGGTCCACTGGTTGGCGAGGAACTCGACCAGGGCCTGGCCGACGGTGAGTCGCTTCGTCGTCATCGACGCGGTCCTTTCGGTGCTGCGGTGGGGAGGTAGGGCAAGCGGGGGTCAGGGTCCTGCGATTCCCACTGGGTGCGCACCCAGCCGTGGGCCGGGTCGTCGGTGATGAGCCACGCTCGTTCAGGGTCGGGGCCTGCCATGACGTTCAGGTAGTAGAGGTCGTACCCGGGGGCGGCGACGGCGGGCCCGTGGTAGCCGAAGGGAACGAGGGCGACGTCGCCGGTGCGGACGAGCTGGTCCACCTGGATCTGCCCGGCAGGTGAGCCGTAGGTGGCGAACATGCCGAACGGGTCGGCCTGCCCGGGGGCCTCGAGACCACGGCTGACGTCGGACTCGAAGTAGTAGATCTCCTCGAGCCGGGACTCGACCCCCGGCACCGACTCGTCGTGCTTGTGCGGCGGGTACGACGACCAGTTCTCGGCCGGGGTCACCACCTCGCAGACGATCAGCTTCTGGGCGTGCAGCCCGGCCGGCGTGCCGAAGTTGTGCACCTGTCGGGTGGAGCGACCTGCCCCCCGGATCTCGACCGGGATGTCGGCCGCGCGCAGCACCTGCACGTCGAGCACCTGGTCGGCGGGCGCCTCGGCGACCGCGACGCGACCCGACCCGGTGACCCGCGCCTCCGTGTGGATGCCCAGGTACACGACGTCGGCGGGGCCGTCGAAGACCGATCGGCGCCCTGCGAGCTCGACCGTTCCCGAGCCGCCGCGGCCGTCGCTCCACTCGACGACGACGTCGCCCGAGAGCGGCACGACCATGCGCTCGACCTGTCGTGCCGGGAGGCGGAGCTCGGCGCCGCCTGCCAGCTCTCCGACGCGGAGGCCGGTGTACTGCCAGCCGTCGACCTCGCCGTCGACGACGGTCTGCCAGCCACCTCGTGCCAGGTCCCCTCGCGGGAAGAACCAGCGCGTCTCGTCGTTCATGTCGTCCACCTCATCATCGAGTGCCGCGACCGTGGGGTCGCGAGCGAGCAGCCTGGGGAGAATCCTGCAGGTCGGTCAGTTCTGGGGGAACCCCAGGTCGACGCCGCCGTGGCTCGGGTCGAGCCAACGCGACGTGATCGCCTTCTCGCGGGTGAAGAACTCGAAGCCCTGCATCCCGTAGGCCTTGTCCGAGCCGAAGATGCTGTCCTTGAAGCCGCCGAACGAGTAGTAGGCGACGGGCACGGGGATGGGCACGTTGATGCCGATCATCCCGACCTCGATCTCGGCCTGGAAGCGCCGCGCCGCGCCTCCGTCGTTGGTGAAGATCGCGGTGCCGTTGCCGTACGCGCCGGCGTTGATCAGTGCGACGCCTTCCTCGTAGGAGGCGACCCTCACGACCGAGAGGACGGGCCCGAAGATCTCCTCCGTGTAGACGCGGCTGGTCAGCGGCACCTTGTCGATCAGGGTGGGGCCGAGCCAGAAGCCGTCGGCCTCGCCGTCGACCTCGACTCCGCGGCCGTCGACGACGACGTCGGCGCCGTCCTCGAGGGCGATGTCGATGTAGCTGGCGACCTTGTCACGGTGCTGCTCGGTGACGAGCGGGCCCATGTCGCAGCTGCGGCGCCCGTCGCCCACGGTGAGGCCCGACATGCGGGCGGTGATCTTCTCGATCAGCTCGTCGGCCACGGGCTCGACCGCGACGACGACGCTGATCGCCATGCAGCGCTCGCCGGCCGACCCGAAGCCGGCGTTGATCGCGCTGTCGGCGACGAGGTCGAGGTCGGCGTCGGGCAGCACGAGCATGTGGTTCTTCGCGCCGCCGAGCGCCTGGACGCGCTTGCCGTGCTTGGCGGCGGTCTCGTAGATGTACTGCGCGATCGGGGTCGAGCCGACGAACGAGATGCTCTTGACCTCGGGGTGGGTGAGCAGACCGTCGACCGCCTCCTTGTCGCCGTGGAGGACGTTGAAGACACCCTCGGGCAAGCCCGCCTCGGCGAAGAGGCGAGCGAGGAACATCGCGCTGGACGGGTCCTTCTCGCTGGGCTTGAGGACGACGGTGTTGCCGACGGCGATCGCGATGGGGAAGAACCACATCGGCACCATGGCGGGGAAGTTGAACGGGCTGATGATCCCGACGACGCCGAGCGGCGCCTTCGTCGAGTAGACGTCGACCCCGGTCGAGACCTGCTGCGAGAACTCGCCCTTGATCAGGTGCGGGAACCCGGTCGCGAGCTCGACGACCTCGAGGCCGCGGGTGATCTCGCCGAGGGCGTCGCTGAGCACCTTGCCGTGCTCGGACGTGAGGATCTCGGCGAGCTCGCCCTTGCGCTCGTTCAGCAGCTCGCGGAAGCGGAACATGATCTGCTGCCGCTTCGTGACGGAGAGGTCGCGCCAGGCAGGGAAAGCGCGAGCGGCGGAGGCGACGGCGGCGTCGATCTCCGACTGGTCGGCGAGCGAGACGTCCTTCGTGACGACGCCGAGGGCCGGGTCGTACACGGGGGCGGTGCGGCCGCTCGTGCCGGGCACCTCGGCGTTGTCGATCCAGTGCGCGACGAGGGGGCGGCCGTCGGCGGCGACGGTGCCGTCGGCGGGCGTGGTGCTGGTGGTGGTGGTCATGGTGGTTCCGTTCCGGATCTCGAGAGGAGGCGCGGTCAGCGTCGGGCGGGCTCGGCGGGGTGCACGAGGCCGGCGGCCACGTCGACCGCCGCGGCGACGTCGCCGTCGGCGGGGTAGAGCAGGGTGCGGCCGACGACGAGGCCGCGGACGCCGGGGAGGGCGAGAGCGTCGCCCCAGCGGGCGTAGGTCTCGTCGGGGTGGCCGGTCGGGTCGCCCCCGAGCAGGAGGGTCGGCAGCGTGGTCGACGCCATCACCCGCTCCATCTCGTCGACGACGGGCAGCTTGAGCCAGCTGTAGGCCGACGATTCTCCGAGGCCGGAGGCGACGGCGACCGACTTGATGACGGCGTCGGCGGTGAGGTCGTTGACGACCCGACCGTCGCGCCACTCGCTCATGAAGGGCTCGAGCATGATCGGCAGGCGCAGCGCCGCCGACTCCGTGACGGCGCGCGCGGTCGCCTCGAGGGTCGCCGCGGTGCCCGGGTCGCCGAGGCCGATCCGCACGAGCAGCTTGGCGAAGTCGAGGCGCGAGGCGACGATCGACCCGGCCGAGTAGGCGGTGAAGCGGTCGTCGAGCTCGAACGAGGCGCCCTGCAGGCCACCCCGGTTCATGCTGCCGACGACGACCTTGCCGTCGAGGGCGCCGAGCAGCGCGAGATCCTCGACGATGTCCGGCGTGCCGAGGACTCCGTCGACGCCGGGACGACCGAGAGCCACGACGAGGCGGCGGAGGAGGTCGTAGCGGTCGGCCATCGCGGTCGTGTCGGACCGGACGCCGAGGGCGCCACGCGCCGGGTGGTCGGCGGCGACGATGAAGAGCTTGCCGTCGCCCTCGAGCGGGGGACGACGCGTGCGGGAGGCGAGGACCTCGCCGAGACGCTCCGGCTCGGTGGCCCGGATCTCGCGGAGGCGGTCGAACTGCGAGGCGCTGACCGCCTCGTCGACGCCGGTGGTCTGCTCAGGCACGGTGCGCCTCCTCGAGGACGGCCTCGACCTCGGCGGTCGTCGGCATGGCGGTGGAGCACTCGAAGCGGGTGGCGACGATGCCGCCGGCCGCGTTCGCGAAGCGGAGGGTGCGGTCGAGCGACCAGCCCTCGAGCAGGCCGTGGCAGAGGGCGCCGCCGAAGCCGTCGCCCGAGCCGAGCCCGTTGATGACCTCGACGAGGTGCGCGGGCACCTCGACGCGCTCGTCCCGGGTCTTGGCCAGCACGCCCTTCGGCCCCTGCTTCACGACGGCGAGCTCGACGCCACGCTCGAGCAGCGCGTCGGCGGCCCGGTCGGGGTCGGTCTCGCCGACGGCGACCTCGCACTCCTCGCGGTTGCCGACGGCGACCGTGACGTGCTCGAGCGCTCGCTCGACCTCGCGGTGGGCGACCTCGGGGCTGCTCCAGAACATCGGCCGGTAGTCGAGGTCGAGGATCGTCAGCGGCCGACGCGCCCGGGTCTGCCACGCCACGTGGTGCGCCTGGCGGCTCGGCTCCTCGCTGAGGCCGGTGACGGTGGTCCAGAAGACACCTGCCTGCTCGATGGCCGCGAGGTCGAGCTTGCCGGCGCTGATCATGAGGTCGGGGGCCTTGGGCTGGCGGTAGAAGTAGAGCGGGAAGTCGTCGGGCGGGAAGATCTCGCAGAACGTGACGGGCGTGGGGAGGCCCTCCACCGTCGAGATCAGCCGGGTCGAGACGCCGAGCCTCTCGAGCTCCTGCACGGCGTACCGGCCGAACGGGTCGTTGCCGGTCCGCGTGAGGACGGCTGCCCGGCGACCGTACCGCGCGGCGGCGATGGCCACGTTCGTCGCGCTGCCGCCCACCGACTTGCTGAACGTCTCGACCTGCTCGAGCGGGACCCCGGACTGCTGCGGGTAGATGTCGACGCCGATCCGCCCCATGGTGAGGACGTCGAGCGGGGTCGTGGTGGTCTCGTCGGTCGTCACTTCTTGTCCTTCACGACGTAGATGGCTCCGGTGCTGAAGTCCTCCTCCAGCTGCTCGAGCGAGCGTCCGTTCGTCTCGGGCACGCGAGTGGCGGCGAAGACGAGGGAGGCGGCGTTCAGCACCGCGAAGATGAAGAAGGTCGTCGAGATGCCGATGCCCGCCACGAGGATGGGGAACAGCAGGCTCACAGCGAAGTTGGTCAGCCACAGGATGAGCACGGTCAGGCCCATCCCGACGCCGCGCAGCTTCAGCGGGAAGATCTCGGAGAGCATCAGCCAGACCAGCGGGCCGATGGTGCCCTGCATGGTGCCGACGAAGCAGATGACGAACACGAGCACGACGATCGCCCGGCCGAGGCCCTCGGGGATGAGCAGGGACGACAGGCCGATCAGCAGGTGGAAGACGGTCACGCCGGCGAAGCCGAACATGAGCATGTTGCGTCGGCCGACCTTGTTGATCACGCGCAGGGCGACGAGCATGGCGACGACCGCGATGACGCCGGCACCGACGTTGGCGATCAGCGCACCGCTCTGCGAGAAGCCGGACTGCTGCAGCACCTGGGTGCCGTAGTACATGATCGAGTTGATGCCGGTCAGCTGCTGGGCGACGGCCAGCCCGATCCCGATGAACAGGATCTTGCGGAGCCAGGGCTCGGCCACGAGGTCGGCGAGACGGGCGCTCTTGGCCTCCTTCTCCTCCTCGGCGAGCAGGCGGACCTCGGCCATCTCGGCGACGGCCCTGTCGTCGGCACGGATCTGCTTGAGCACGGCGAGCGCGTCGTCGTCGCGGCCCTTGGCGATCAGCCAACGCGGGCTCTCGGGCACCCGGAACATGCCGATGAACAACGCGATGGCCGGCAGGACCGCGATGGACAGCATGTAGCGCCACACGTTGTCGTGCTCGCCCCAGATGCTGCCGATGACGGCGTTGATGGTGAACGCGGCCAGCTGACCGGAGACGATCATGAGCTCGTTGCGGCTGACGAGCCCGCCGCGCTGCTCGGTCGGCGCCAGCTCGGCGAGGAACACCGGGACGGTGACCGAGGCCCCGCCGACGGCGATGCCGAGGAAGAACCGCGCTCCCGTCAGGAACTCCCACGTAGGGGCGAGGACGCACGCCAGAGCGGCGAAGAAGAAGAGGATCGCGAGGGTGTTGATCGTGGGCTTGCGACCGAAGGCGTCGGAGATGCGACCGATGAAGAACGCGCCCACGGCGGCGCCGATGAGGATGGCCGAAACCATGATGCCCTCACTGGCAGGGGTCAGCCCCAGGCTCTCCTCCATCGAGTCGAGCGCACCGTTGATGACGCCGGTGTCGTAGCCGAAGAGGAGGCCGCCGAAGGTGGCGATGACCGCGACCGTGCCCAGTCTCTTCGTGTGCGGCCCTGAGACCAGGGCGGGGAGCGCCGTGCGAGGGCTGCTCCCGGACGTGTTGGTGACCACGATTCCTCCATTGGTTGTGGTGACTGCGCCGCGCATCGGTGCGGGTGCATCGCCCTGGTGCCAGCGACAGAATGAGACTAACCATGCCGTAATGTCCTGTCAATCACTCATAGTGGACGCGACGAAGATCGGCGAGACGACACTGCCACGTCGTCAGGTCGACTGGCGGACGACGAGGCTGGTCTCCAGACGCCTCGTGCCTCGGAGCTGCTGGCCCCCGATGAGGCTCGCCAGGCTCTGCGCCGCCGTCTTCCCGACCTCGCGCAGGTTCATGTCGACCGTGGACAACGCCGGACTGCTCCCCGCGGCGATCGCTTCCCAGTTGTCGTACCCGATGACGGCGACGTCGCCGGGCACGCTCCGACCACGCCGGGCCAGCGCGTCGAGAGCACCCCGGGCGATCGTGTCGTTCCCGCAGAAGAGGGCGTCGAGCTCCGGCTCCCGCTCGAGGAGCATCTCGGTCCCGACCCTGCCCCAGTGCTCCGACCACTCGCCGGAGAGCGGCCGACCGCCGGCGAACTGGAGCCCACGCGCACGCAGGGCCTGGTCTGCCGCCTTGGCCCGGCGCTTCGTGGCCGCGTAGGAGCTCGGTCCGGCCACGTGGCCGATGCGGGTCCGGCCGAGTCCGATGAGCAGCTCGACAGCTCGCCGGGCACCCTCGGACTCGTCGGGCACGACGGAGAAGTCGTCAGGGTCGTCGGAGGCGCCGTAGGCGTAGACGACGGGCACTCCCACCTGGCCGAGGGAGGCCTGGTCGTCGGTGCTGTGCGACAGGGCGATGATGCCGTCGATGCCGTGGTCCAGGAGGGTGCGGATGTGGTGCCGGGTGCGGACGGGGTCGCCTCGCCCGTCGCTCAGGAGGACGGCTGTCTCCTCGGCGCCGAAGGCCTCTTCCGCGCCGAGGAGCACGGGCAGGCTCTGCCAGCCGATGCTGTCGTGGCTGAGGAGCCCGATCGCCCGCGTCCGCCCTGTGCGGAGGCGCCGTGCAGCGCCGTTCGGACGGTAGCCGAGTTCTGACGCGCGGCCCTGGACACGACTGCGGGTCGCTTCGCTGATCTCCGAGCTGCCGGCGAGCGCCTTCGAGACCGTCGAGATCGAGACCTGGAGGTCGGCGGCGAGGTCGACGATGCGCACGCGGTCCATGGCGAATCCTTATTCGTAGAATTTTCGTTTTCGTTCCTTGACGAAAACTGTAGCCCGACCGTACTTTCACTACAACGTTTTCGGCATCGAGGAACGACCTCGATCGATCAAAGGAGATCTCGTGCAACGTCCTCTCGCGCCCCGCCGTCTGGCGGTGGTCTCGGCGTCCGCCGTGGCCGCTGCGCTCCTCCTCAGTGCCTGCCAGACAGGCCCGGCCGCCTCGACGGGCGGTCAGCTCGAAGCCACCGACGACGGCACGACCGTCACGATGTGGACCCGGTCCGCCACCAGCGACTACACCCAGGCACTGGTCGACGCCTACAACGACAGCCACGAGAACCAGGTCGAGCTGACGGTGGTCCCTTTCGACGCCTACCAGCAGAAGGTCGCGAGCGCTGCAGGTGCCGGCCAGCTGCCCGACATCGTCTCGTCCGACGTCGTCTTCACCCCCGACTACGTCACCAAGGGGCTCTTCCGCGACCTGACCGCGGAGATCGACGCGCTCCCCTTCGCCGACGACCTCGCCGAGGGACACATCGCGGTGGGCACGTCGGCCGACGGCAAGAAGTACGCCGTCCCGCACGACATCGACCTCTCCGCGGTGTTCTACAACAAGGTGCTCTTCGAGAAGGCGGGACTCGACCCCGACTCCCCGCCCACCGACCTCCCCGGCTGGTTCGAGGCGGCCAAGGCGATCGACGGGGTCGAGGGCGCTGACGGCTTCTACTTCGGCGGCAACTGCGGCGGCTGCATGCTCTTCACCACCTGGCCGAGCATCTGGGCCGACGGCGGAGAAGTCCTCAACGACGACGGAACCGAAGCCGATCTCGACACCGACACAGCCGGCTCGGTCTACGACCAGTACCGCACGGCATGGGAAGACGGTCTCGCTCCCGAAGCGGCCCAGACCGAGACCGGCGCCACCTTCGGCACGGCGTTCGGCACCGGCCAGATCGGCTGGCAGGTCCTCGGCGCCACCGCGTACGGGACCTACCCGAAGTCCGACACCCTCGACGTCGGCATCGCCCCGGTGCCCGGCGTCGACGGCGGTGAGAGCACGTTCCTCGGCGGCGACACGCTGAGCATCGCGTCGACCAGCGAGAAGGCGGCAGCTGCCTGGGACTTCTTGTCCTGGACCATCGGCGACGAGGCCCAGATCGACGTCGTGGCGAAGAGCGGCGCCTTGCCTTCTCGTACCGACCTCGCTGACAACGAGTACTCCGAGGCCGACCCCAACGTCGCCGAGTTGTCACGCCTCGTCTCCGTCGGCCAGACCCCCGTCTCGGCCGCGTTCGGCTCGACCTTCAACGACGCAAACGGCCCCTGGACCGCGTACGTCCGGAACCAGGTCTTCGGTGACGCCTCCGAGCGAGGCGCCGACAACGACGCCATCTCCGCAGCACTGAGCCAGTGAGCACCAGCCGGCGGGGCCCAGCATCCTGGGCCCCGCCGGCCCTCGTACGCCACCCCCACCACAAGTCAAGGACGACCATGGTCACTCTCGCCGCGCCACCAGACGCCACCCCCAGAACCACACGACGCTCCCGGGCAGGCACCTCAGCCCACCTCGCCGAGCAGCGACGCACCGGGCTCCTCTTCGCCGCCCCCACCGCTCTCGTCGTCGGGGTGGTCTTCGTCCTCCCGCTGGGGCTGCTCTTCTGGATGTCGCTGAACGACTGGCCCCTCATCGGCGTCTCGAAGCCGAACTGGGGAGCCAACTTCGCGGGCCTCTCCGACCCTCTCTTCGTGAAGGCTGCCGGGTTCACGCTCGTCTACACGATCGTGACGACCGTCGTGCTCAGCGCGATCGCCCTCGGCCTGGCACTGCTCATCCAGCAAGCTCGACCCGGGACCGCGCTGTACCGCACCGCGTTCTTCATCCCCGCCGCCATCGGCATCTCGTCGAGCGCCCTGATCTTCTACGGTCTCTACACGCAGCCGACGAGCGGCCTCAACGAGCTGCTCGCGACCTTCGGGATCGGGCCGGTGGCCTGGATCGCGACCCCGGCGGGCGCGTTCTGGTCGACCCTCCTGCTCGTGATCTGGAGATTCTCGGGGTTCTTCATGCTGATCCTGCTCACAGGGCTGCAGGCGATCCCCGACGAGGTCTACGAAGCGGCGCGTGTCGACGGCGCGGGGCCGATGCGGACCTTCTGGTCCGTCACCGTGCCGCTGCTGCGCCCGTCCCTGGCGTTGATGCTCATCCTCTCGGTCACGGGCAGCGTGCTGGCGTTCGACCAGTTCTACGTCCTCACGAGCGGCGGGCCCGACAACTCGACGGTGACCCTCGTGATCGCCCTGTACCGCAAGGCCTTCGTGCAGTACGACCTCGGGACCGCCGCCGCCCTGTCTGTCGTCGTGCTCGCGTTCCTCCTCGTCCTCAACCTCGCCCAGTTCGCGCTCCTCCGGCGCGACAACACCAAGTAGGCGGCCGACCGTGAAACTCCGACGCACTCTCGGCGCCACCGCCTGGCACGTCGTCTCGATCGTCATCGCCGTGGCCTTCCTGTTGCCCCTCGCCTGGACCCTCTGGTCTTCCCTCACCGACTCGGGCGCCTCGCCCGACGGCGGCTTCGGGTTCGCCAACTACAGCCGGGTCGTGGACTACGGCAGCGGCCTCGGCACGTACGTGCTCAACACCGGCGCCGTCGCCCTCATGACCGTCGCGGGCGTGCTCGTCGTCTCCGTGCCCGCCGGCTACGCCTTCGCCCGGCTCACCTTCCCGGGCAAGAACGTGCTCTTCGTCCTGGCCCTGGCGATCCTGATGGTGCCGTACGCGACGATCCTCATCCCCCTGTACGTCCTGCTCGGCTGGATCGGCCTGCAGGACAGCCTCGTGGGCCTCGCCCTCGTGCTGGTGATGCTGCAGCTGCCCTTCAGCCTGTTCATGATGCGCAACTCGTTCGAGTCCCTGCCCAGGGAACTCGACGAGGCCGCCTACGTCGACGGCTGCACCAGCCGGACCGCTTTCCTCAAGGTGCTCCTGCCGGGCACCGTCCCCGGCGTCGTCACCGTCTGCCTGTACGCGTTCCTCGCCTCCTGGAACGAGTTCATCGCACCGCTGATCTTCCTCACCGACGGATCTCGCTTCACGCTGCCCGTCGCCCTCGTCAGCCTCCGCAGCGGCAGCCTCGGCCAGGTCGACTACGGAGCGCTCCAGGCCGGCGTCATCGTCTCGGCGATCCCGTGCTTGTTCCTCTTCCTCCTCCTCCAGCGGTACTACGTCCGCGGATTCACCTCCGGCGCTCTGAAGGGCTGAGCCATGACCGACACCATCAACCACACCACGGACCACCAGGCCGACGCGATCGCGGCCGCTGGCCGCGGCCGTCCCTCGCGCCCTGCGCCGCTGGACGCCGTCACCGTCGACGACACGTTCTGGTCGCCCCGCATCGAGACGGTCGTCGCCGAGACGATCCCGTTCCAGCGCCACCAGCTCGACACGGTGGGGCACCTGCACGCGCTCCGCCACGAAGAACTGGTCGGCGACCCGGTGCCGCACATCTTCTGGGACAGCGACGTCGCCAAGTGGATCGAGGCCGCGAGCAACAGCCTGGTCGACCACCCCGACGCCGACCTCGACGCCCAGCTCGACGACGTCATCGCTCTCCTCGCCGCCGCGCAGGAAGACGACGGCTACCTCAACACCTACTTCCAGACCATCGACCCCGCGGGCCGCTTCACCGACCTCCGTGACGCCCACGAGCTGTACTGCGCCGGGCACCTCATCGAGGCTGCCGTCGCGCACCACGCCGCGACCGGCAAGACCAGCCTCCTGGACGTGGTGCGCCGCTACGCCGACCTCATCGAGGCGGTGTTCGGGCGCGGCGACGGGCAGCTCCGCGGATACGACGGCCACGAGGAGATCGAGCTGGCCCTGGTCAAGCTCGCCGGAGCGACGGGCGAGCAGCGGTACCTCGACCTCGCCTCCTACTTCGTCGAGGAACGCGGGCGTGAGCCCTACTTCTTCGACCTCGAGGCCGAGCGCCGAGGTACGCCCGGCTGGTTCGGCGACCACTTCCCCGGCCCCGACCACCCTGGCCGCAGCCGTGAGTACCTCCAGGCCCACGCCCCGGTCCGCGAGCAGTCGGAGGCGGTGGGCCACTCCGTCCGGGCTATGTACCTGTACTCGGCGATGGCCGACCTGGCACGCGAGCAGGGCGACGACTCGCTGCTCGAGGCGTGCCGTCGGCTGTGGGACCACCTCCTCTCGCGTCGCACCTACGTCACCGGCGGGATCGGGACGAGCGCGGTCAACGAGGGCTTCACCGAGGACTTCGACCTGCCCGACGCCACGGCGTACGCCGAGACCTGCGCCGCCATCGGCCTGGCCATGTGGGCCCAGCGCCTGCTCCGCATCGACCGCCACCGTCGCTACGGCGACGTGCTCGAGCTGGTCCTCCACAACGGCGTGCTCGCGGGGCTCTCGCACGACGGGCGGTGCTTCTTCTACGACAACCCCCTGTCCAGCCGGGGCGGCGTCGGACGCCACGAGTGGTTCGAGGTGGCTTGCTGCCCGCCCAACGTCGCGCGCCTGCTGACCTCCCTGGGCTCCTACGCCTACGCCTTCGGCGACGACGAGCTCGTGGTGCACGTCGCCGTCTCGGGCGAGGTGCGCGTGCCGGTGGGGGGCGAGGAGGCGCGCGTGACGATCGACGCGGACGTGCTCGGCAGCGGGCGCGTCGAGCTGAGCGTCGAGCACCCCTCGTCGTCGCCGTTCACCGTGACCCTCAGGGTGCCTGCCTGGTCGGCGGCCTCCACGCTCACGGTCGCCGGCGAGGACGTGGACCTCGCCGACGAGGCGATCCTCGGCGACGACGGCTACGTCAGCGTCACTCGCAGCTGGACGGCCGGCGACCGCGTCGTGCTGCAGCTCGACACGACGCCGCGCCGCCTGCGTCCCGACGCCCGGCTGGCCGATCACGCCGGTCAGGTCGCCGTCGCGCGCGGCCCCCTCGTCTACGCCCTGGAGGAGGTCGACAACGGGGCCGAGCTGCAGATGCTGGCGCTCCCCCGAGACGCGGAGCTGAGGACGGGCCGCCTCGGTGACGTGGACACGGTGCAGGCGGCCGGCATCCGGACGCAGATCCCCGGCACGGGGCTCTACCGCAGCGTCGATCCGGTCGAGGAGCCCGCCGAGCTCGTCTTCGTGCCCTACTTCAGCTGGGCCAACCGCGGCGAGGGCGAGATGCGCGTGTGGGTGCGTGACGGGCGATGAGGACGGGACGGGACGGCGGCCGAGATGGCTGACCGTCGTCCTCCAGACCGCCCGGCGACGCTCAAGGACGTCGCCGCGGCCGCCGGCGTCTCGATCGCGACGGCGTCCAAGGCGCTGCGAGGCGGATACAAGGTCAGGGCGGACACGCGCGGGCGGGTCGAGCGTGCAGCCGCGGCACTCCGCTTCACGCCCACCCGGCTCGACGCGAACCGCCCCCACGGGCGCTCGGGAACCGTGGGGCTGATCACTCACGATCTCGAGGGGCGGTTCTCGATCCCCGTCATGATGGGCGCCGAGGACGCCTTCGGGACCGGCGGCATACAGGCCTTCCTCTGCGATGCCCGTGGAGACGCGAAGAAGGAGAGAGAGCAGGTCAGGGCCCTGCTCGCGAGGAGGGTCGACGGCTTCATCGTCGTGGGCGACACCACCAACCCCCGCCCCAGCCTGGGCCGTGACCTCAGGGTGCCCGTGGTCTACGCCTACTCCCCCAGCGCCGACCCGACCGACATCAGCGTGGTGAGCGACGGCTACGGAGCAGGACGCCTGGCGATCGAGCACCTGCTGGACTCCGGTCGACGCCGCATCGCCTACGTGGCAGGAGACCCCAGCTTCGCTGCGGCCGTGGATCGTGCCGCCGGAGCCGGTGAGGCGATGGCGAGCCGCGGCCTGCAGTTCGTCGGCGGGGGTCCGTTCTTCGGGGACTGGACGGAGGCGTGGGGCCGTCGCGAGACGCGCCGCCTGTTGGCGAGCGACACGGAGATCGATGCGATCGCGTGTGGTGCCGACCAGCTCGCACGGGGAGTCCTGGACGCACTTCGTGAGACGGGAAGGCGAGTTCCGACCGACATCGCCGTGATGGGCCACGACGACTGGCGCCACATCGCCACCCAGGCGCGTCCGCCGCTCTCGTCCATCAGCATGGACCTGGAGGAACTCGGGCGGCTGGCGGCCCGCCTCCTCTTCACCGCGATCGACGGCGGGGGCGGGGCCGGCGTGCACGTCGTGCCGACTCGCCTCGTGGTCAGGGGCTCCACCGCACCCGCTCCGGCACCGGAGGTCCAGCTGCCCGCGACAGGACGGCGACCATGACACGGACCTCTCTTGACGCTCCCGGCGCTCCCGACGCCGTGAACTGCGTCTACGCCTCTGTCTTCGAGGCCCCGTACCCCGCGCGGACGACGGTGGCCGTGGCCGGCCTGCCGCTCGGGGCGCGGATCGAGATCGAGGCCACCGCGTCGATCTGACGTGGTGGCGTCCTCAGGAGGATCCCGTGCCGAGCCCGCTGTTCTCGGACCCCGGCCCGGCTGGTCGGCTGGGTCGGCTCGTCAGGCACGCCCGGATCGCCATGGGCCTCCGGCAGGAGGACGTCGCGAGGCGCTGTGAGATCGCGACCGCGACGCTGCGGCGCATCGAGACCGGCCAGGGCACAGGGCCTAGTGTCTTCGTCGTCGTGCGTCTGTTCCGCGAGCTGGGACTCGAACTGGGCAGGTTGGACGAGCTGATCACCCCACCCCCGTCAGGAGAACCCCGAGAGGAACGACCATGACCACCTTCGCCCTGCTCGACCAGGCCCGGATCGACGACGGCGTCCTGGCGCTGCGGCCCGACTACCGGGTGTCCCTCCTCGCCCTGTCGGGTCTCACGCCCGGCGACAGCGACCAGGCGACCGATGATCTCCTGAGCGCCGCCGAGGAGCGAGCTCGTGCGCTGCTCGCCACCTCGCCTGTGGAGGAGCTGGCGCACGTCGCAGCCTGGCGAGACGCCTACCGCAGCTTCGGGGCCAAGCCCCAGCGCACCCGGAACAGCCTCGAGGCGCTCCTCCGCCGCGCCGAAGGCGGCCTGCCGCGGGTGAACAGGCTGACCGACATCTACAACGCGATCTCCGTCCTGCACCAGGTTCCCCTGGGCGGTGAGGACCTCGACCACTACGTCGGCGCACCCCACCTGACCCGCGCCTCCGGCGACGAGGACTTCGACACGACCGCCGGCGGCGCCGACGTGACCGAGCACCCCGACACCGGTGAGGTCGTCTGGCGCGACGACGCCGGCGTCACCTGCCGTCGCTGGAACTGGCGCCAGGGTCGGCGGACGCAGCTGCGCGACAGCACCACGAGCGCCCTGTTCATCCTCGACGCCCTCGCACCCATGACCGACGAGCAGCTCCGAGCCGCGACGGACGACCTCGCCACCCACCTGTCGAGGCTCGTGCCCGACGTGCTCGTCGCGTCCCGCACCCTCGGCGGCACGGCGACCGCCTGACGGGCTCCGGCGCAGGACCTGCCCATTGGACCTCGACGCGACTAGGCCGAGTCCCGGACGACGAGGCGGACCGGGCCGGCGACGACGCCGGGAGAGGGCGCCCCGCCGATGGCGTCGACGAGGTGCTGAGCAGCAGAGCGGCCCAGCTGCTCGAGCGACATGTCGACGCTCGTCAGGGGCGGCCGCGACTCGCGGACCAGGAGGTCCCAGTTGTCGAAGCCGATCACGGAGATGTCGCCCGGGACGCTCACGCCCTCGTCGCGCAACGCGTCGATCGCACCGCGGGCGATGTGGTCGCTGCCGCCGATGATCGCGTCGACGGGCTCGCTGCCCCGGACGAGGAGGCGCGCGCAGTCCCTGCCCCACCCCTCGCCCCACTGCCCGAAGAGGGACGTCCCCCCGACCAGCTCGAGCCCGGCTGCGGACAGGGCCTGCTGGACGCCCACGGCCCGGTCGCGAGCCGCGGCGTAGGAGGCCTCGCCGTTGACGAGGGCGATCCGCGTCCGCCCCTTCTCGATGAGGTGCTCGGCGGCCAGCCGTCCGGCCTGGACGTTGTCGGGGGTGAACGAGGCGTCCGCGGGGTCGCTGGAGGGTGCGTAGACGTAGACGACCGGGACGTCCGCGAGCAGGGGGACCGGCGGACGCGGGTTCGTCGTCCGACCGACGATCAGCAGGCCGTCGACCCGACGCGTGAGCAGCGTCTGCAGGTGCAGCTGCTCGCGCAGCGCGTCGTCCCGGGCGTCGGCGAGCAGCACCGACAACGAGCCCGAGCCGAACGCGTCCTCGGCGCCCAGCAGCACGGGCAGGACGAACCGGTTGTCGAGGTCGCTCGTCACCATCCCGATCGTGCCGGTCCGGGCCGAGTTCAGCGCCTGCGCGAAGAAGTTGGGCGTGAACGAGAGCGCCGCAGCGGCCTCCTGCACCTTGACCCGGGTGGATTCCCGCACCTGCGCCCGGCCGTTCAGGGCCTTGGAGGCGGTCGCGACCGACACCCCGGCAGCTCGGGCGACGTCAGCCAGCGTGACGGGGGCCGCCGCCTTGCCGCCTCCTGCAGTGGTCATGTGCCGAAAATAGTTCACAAAGTGATTGACCAGCAAGTCATGCCCGTGTAACTTCGCACCCGAAACCAGTTTCGGTCTCTTTGCTCTCGACGATGAGCGCCCTGTGCTGCACCTGCCGGGCTCTCTGACAGAGCATCCGCAGCAGTTCAGAGAGGAACCTCCTGTGATCTCGTTCATCCGCAGCAAGCGCACCGCCGTCGCGGTCGTCGGCCTGGCCGCCGCGACCCTCGCCCTGACCGGCTGTTCCGGCGGAGCAGGCGGCGGCTCGACCGACGCCGCGACCGGCACCTACACGTTCTGGGACCCGTACCCCCAGTTCGACGACTCGAGCGACTGGGCGAAGCTCATCGAGAAGTGCGGCACGGAGGCGGGCGTGACGGTCGAGCGCACCGGCTACGACACGTCCGACCTCACCAGCAAGGCGCTGCTCGCCGGCCAGCAGGGCAACTCGCCCGACCTCCTGCTCGTCGACAACCCGGTCGTCTCGACCCTCGCCGAGGCAGGCCTGCTGACCGACACGGACGAGACGGGCGCCGACACCTCGGAGATCGAGGCGAACATCCTGGCCGCCGGCCAGCTCGACGGGAAGACCTACGGCGTCCCCATCGGCGCCAACACCCTCGCGCTCTACTACAACAAGACCGTCCTCGACGCCGCAGGCGTGGACCCTGCGTCGATCACCGACTGGGACAGCCTGACCTCCGCTCTCGAGGCGGTCTCCGCCTCCGGCGGCAAGGGCATCACCTTCTCGGGCATCGGGACGGAAGAAGGCAGCTTCCAGTTCCTGCCCTGGTACTGGGGCTCGGGCGCCGACCTCACCGAGCTCGACTCGGACGACGCCGTCTCGGCGCTGGCCCTCTGGACCGACTGGGTCGAGAAGGGCTACGCCCCCAACTCGGTCATCAACAACACGCAGACGACGAGCTGGCAGGAGTTCCTGACCGGCGAGTACGCCTTCAGCGAGAACGGCACGTGGCAGCTCGCCGGCGTCAAGGAGTCGGGCATCGACTACGGCATCATCTCCATCCCCTCGAAGGACGGCGGCGCAGCCCCCGCACCGACCGGCGGCGAGTTCCTCACCGTCCCCGTCCAGAGCGACGACGCCCGCTACGAGGTGAGCGAGAAGATCCAGTCGTGCCTGACGAGCACCGACAACCTGATCGCCACCGACACGACGCTGTCCTACGTGGCCCCCACGAAGGACGCCCAGGCAGAGCAGGTCGCCACCGACCCCGACCTCGAGCCGTGGGTCACCGCGGTCGCCGACGCCAAGGGCCGCACCAGCGACGACCTCGGCACCGACTACCCGAAGATCTCGGAGCAGCTCTGGAAGGCCGTGCAGAACAGCCTCAGCGGGTCGTCCGACCCCGAGGCAGCCCTGCAGGAGGCGCAGCAGGCCGCCGCGTCCGCCACCGAGTAGTCCCCGCACCGCCACCGCATCACCCCACCCACCGCACCGGGCACCGCCGGACGACGAGGAGCAGCACCATGAGCACCGACACGATCGAACGTCGCGAGGCACCGCCCGGGGGGAGGTCGGCCCTGAGCCCCGACCTCCCCGGCGGGGGGCCTCGACGCCCGCGACGACGCGGACCGGGGGCCTCCCAGCTCACCGCCTGGGCGTTCCTCGCCCCGGTCGTCGCCTACCTCGCCGTCTTCTACGTCTGGCCGCTGGTCCGCAACGTCGACCTGTCGACGCACGACTACACGGTCCGGTCGTTCATCGACGGGACGGCGCCCTTCATCGGGCTCGAGAACTTCACCGACGTCTTCTCCAGCCCGACCTTCGGGCCGGCCCTGGTGAACACCCTGCTCTTCACCGGCGTCTCGATCGCCTTCCAGTTCTCGATCGGCATGGCCCTGGCGGTCTTCTTCTTCCAGAAGTTCCCGCTGTCGTCGACCCTCAGGGCCCTGTTCCTCGTGCCGTGGCTGCTCCCGTTGATCGTCAGCGCCTCCACCTGGTCGTGGATGCTCAACAGCGAGAGCGGCGTCGTCAACTCCGTCATCCGCACGCTCGGCGGCGATCAGGTCAACTGGCTCACCTCGCCGCAGTGGGCCCTCACCAGCGTGATCATCGCCAACATCTGGATCGGCATC
Source organism: uncultured Frigoribacterium sp. (assembly GCF_963515265.1). Taxonomy (NCBI): domain Bacteria; kingdom Bacillati; phylum Actinomycetota; class Actinomycetes; order Micrococcales; family Microbacteriaceae; genus Frigoribacterium; species uncultured Frigoribacterium sp. The sequence continues at coordinate 28,731 of NZ_CAUPYL010000004.1, read as the reverse complement.
CCGTTCAACCTCGTCATCCTCTACAGCGGGCTGCAGAACATCCCCGGCGACATCTACGAGGCGGCGGCGCTCGACGGCGCGAACGCCTGGCAGGTCTTCTGGCGCATCACGTTCCCCCTGCTGCGCCCGGTCTCGGCCATCACGATCCTGCTGGGCCTCGTCTACACGCTCAAGGTCTTCGACATCATCTGGATCATGACGCGCGGCGGGCCCGGCGACGCCTCCACCACCTTCGCCATCTGGTCGTACCAGCTCGGCTTCGGCTCGACCCTCCCCTCCTTCGGACCCGCCGCCGCGGTCGGCAACCTGCTGATCGTCATGGCGCTCGTCTGCGGGTTCGTCTACCTGCGAGTGCAGAGGAAGCAGGACCAGTCGTGAGCGCCACCGTCCGGCCCGCCGCGGCCCCCACGTCCGCCGCCCGCCGCGCCTCCTCGAGCCGCGCCGGCCGCCGCAGCCTCGCCACCACCGTGATCGGGGTCGTGCTGACCGCGATCATGCTGTTCCCGATCTACTGGATGATCAACGTCTCGTTGACCCCGACCGCGCAGATGCGGCAGAGCCCGCCGTCGTGGTTCCCCTCCGCCCCGACGCTCGACGGCTACCGTGCCGTCGTCGCCGAGCAGCTGCCGTTCCTCGGCACCAGCCTGCTGGTCGGCCTCGGGACCGTCGTCGTCACCGTCGCCCTGTCGGCACCGGCCGCGTACTCCCTGGCCAAGCTGCGGCCGGTCGGAGGAGGCGCGCTGAGCTTCGTGATGATCGTCGCGCAGATGATCCCCCAGGTGATCATGGCGATGGGGTTCTACGCGATCTACCTGAACCTCGGCATCCTCGACCAGTGGTGGGGCCTCGTCATCGCCGACTCGACGCTGGCCGTGCCCTTCGGGGTGCTGATCTTCACGGCGTTCATGCGGGGCATCCCCGACGAGCTGATGAGCGCCGCGAAGCTCGACGGAGCCAGCGCGTGGCGCACGTTCCGTTCGGTTGTCCTGCCCGTGAGCCGCAACTCCGCCGTCACCGTCGGCCTCTTCGCCTTCCTCTGGGCGTGGTCCGACTTCGTCTTCTCGTCGACCCTCAACAGCGGCGGCGACGCGCAGACCATCACGCTCGGCATCTACCGCTACATCGGCAACAACAACCAGGAGTGGAACTCGATCATGGCGACCGCCGTGGTCGCGTCGATCCCGGCGACGGTGCTGCTCGTCGTCGCCCAGCGCTACGTCGCGGCCGGCGTCACCGCCGGGGCCGTCAAGGACTGACGCCTGCACCGCGGACACCAGCCGCTCCTCCCCCGACTCGCTCCCCTCCCTCACCACCCGGAGAACCTCGTGACCACCACCGCGCCACACGCCCACACCGCTCCTGCCGCTTCCCGGGGCGACCACGCCCGTCGCTTCGCCGGTGCCGTCTCGCCGTCCACCTCGACCCTCACCCCGCTCGACGCGACCGAGATCCGGCTCACCGACGGCTTCTGGGCCGAGAAGCAGGCCCTGAACGCCGACGTGGTGCTGCGGCACTGCGAGGACTGGATGGAGCGCATCGGCTGGACGGGCAACTTCGACCGCGCCGCCGCCGGCCTCAGCGACCCCGGCACGCCGTGGGAGCACTCCGGCATCGAGTTCGTCGACTCCGAGGTCTACAAGCTCCTCGAGGGCATGGCGTGGGAGCTGGGGCGGGAGCACGACACGGCCCTGCAGGCACGCTACGACGCCCTCGTCGACCGCGTGGCCGCGGCGCAGGAGGGCGACGGCTACCTGCACACGAGCTTCGGCCGTGCCTGGCAGCGACCCCGGTGGAGCGACCTCGAGTGGGGCCACGAGCTGTACTCGATGGGCCACCTGCTGCAGGCCGTGGTCGCCGCCGAGCGCACCGGCGCCTCGCCCCGCCTGGTCGAGGTCGGTCGGCGTCTCGCCGAGCACCTGTGGACCGTCTTCGGCCCCGAGGGCCGGGTCGCGATCTGCGGCCACCCGGAGGTGGAGGTCGCCCTGGCCGAGCTCGGCCGCGCCCTCGACGAGCCGCGCTGGATCGAGCTCGCCCGACTCTTCGTCGACCGCCGCGGACGGGGCCTGCTCGGCCAGATCGAGTACGGCGCCGAGTACTTCCAGGACGACGTGCCGGTGCGCGACGCCGGCGTGCTGCGCGGGCACGCCGTCCGCGCCCTGTACCTGGCCGCCGGCGCCCTCGACGTCGCCGTCGAGACACGCGACGACGAGCTCGCCGACGCGGTGCGCCGTCAGTGGGAGGCGACGGTCGCCACCCGCACGTACGTCACGGGCGGGATGGGCTCGCACCACCAGGACGAGGCGTTCGGCGCCGACCACGAGCTGCCGCCGGACCGCGCCTACTCGGAGACCTGCGCGGGCATCGCGTCGACGATGCTCTCCTGGCGCCTCCTGCTCGCGGACGGCCAGGCCCGGTACGCCGACCTCATCGAGCGGACCCTCCTCAACGTCGTGCTCGCGTCGCCCCGCGACGACGGGCGCGCGTTCTTCTACACGAACACGCTGCACCAGCGGTCCGAGGGCGTCGAGCCGGACGAGGACGAGCTGAACGCGCGCGCGCTCTCGAGCCTCCGGGCGCCCTGGTTCGAGGTGTCCTGCTGCCCGACCAACGTGGCGCGCACCCTGGCCAGCGTGGAGCAGTTCTTCGCGACCCGCAGCTCGGACGGGGTGCAGCTGCACCAGTACGGGAGCTACGACGTCGACACCGTGCTCGACGACGGCACGCCGCTGGCGCTGTCCGTCGCGAGCGGATACCCCCTCGACGGGCGCGTCGAGGTGACGTGGCGCGGCGACGTCGAGCGCGAGGTGGAGCTGACGCTCCGTGTCCCCTCGTGGGCCGACGGCGCCCCGGCCACGGTGGTCCTGCCGGACGGGGAGGTCAGGCAGGCCCAGGGCTCGACGACCGTCGTCCGCCGCCGCTTCTCGGCGGGCGACGTCGTCGTGCTCGAGCTGCCCGTCGTCGCCGAGTGGGTGCTGCCCGATCCCCGGATCGACGCGGTCCGCGGCCAGGTCGCCGTCCAGCGGGGCCCGCTCGTGCTCGCGCTCGAGTCGGTCGACCTGCCGACCGGCAGCGTCAACGACGTGCTCGTCGACACGACCGTCGACCCGGTCACCACGTCCGTCGGCGCCAGGGTCGAGCTCTCGCGCAGCCGCACGCCCGCGAGCGGGTGGCCCTACGGCCGTGCTGCGTCGACCGCCGGGTCGCTCGGGAGCGTGGAGCTCCTGCCGTACGCCGCGTGGGGCAACCGAGGCCCGTCGACGATGCGCGTGTGGTTGCCCGTGGACGACCTCGAGGCCTGACGGCGAGCGAAGGCGCCCGCCCACTGAAATCACTTCAGGTGCCCACATTGCTTAAATTGCAAGCTCGTGTGAGTCTTACTGAAAGCGGTTTCGGACAATGCCGTCCTCGACGGCGCCGCTCGTCCACGCAAAGGAGCACAGGATGAGAACGAAGAAGAAGTCGACAGGGGCCGCTCTCGGCCTCGGCCTGAGCGCAGCGGTGGTCGCAGCGCTCCTCACCCCGGGAGCGACCGCCAGCGCGGCCGGGAACACGCTCGTCGTCGACGCGGCGACCAGCATCAGGCCGGTCACGTACGTGGGGGCGGGCGGGCTCTACGCGGTCGCGACCGACACCGACCCCGCACCCGGCCTCCTGACGCCGCTGAAGCTCAAGCAGCACACCCAGCCCGCACCCGGAGTGCAGCAACTCGGCAACGGCGCCACGGTCCCGTCGGGCGACATCCTCAAGACCGCCCCGGCGTTCACCCGCGACGGCGCCCAGTCCTACGCGCGGATGCCCGACGTCTACCCGAACTTCCCCTACCGCTGGATCAGCTGGGAGGACTGGACCCAGAAGATCGACACGATGGTCAAGGCGCGCGTCGACGCGGGGTCGACCACGAACATCAACGGCTGGGAGCTGTGGAACGAGCCTGACGGCACGTGGGACACCGCCAAGGCCGGTCCGTTCCTCGACGGCTGGACGCGCACCTACCGACAGGTGAAGCTGCAGGACACGACCACGCCGATCGTCGGCCCGAGCTACAGCCGCTACTACCCCGACCTGATGCGCGACTTCATGGCCCGGGCCAAGGCCGACGGCACCCTGCCCGACGTCGTCGTCTGGCACGAGCTCGAGGACGAGACCTACAACACCGTCGACGAGCACGTCGCCGACTACCGGGCCATCGAGCGTTCGCTCGGCATCAGCCCGCGACCCATCTCGATCAACGAGTACGGCTCCCCCAGCCAGATCGACACCCCCAGCGTCGCGGCGCACTACATCGCCCAGTTCGAGCGCACCGGCATCAACGACGCCGAGCGGGCCTACTGGTACGAGTCCGGCACCGTGGGCGGGCTCGTGTGGAACAACCGCCCCACCGGCTCGTACTGGCTGTACAAGTGGTACGGCGAGATGGCCGGCAACATGCTGGCGGTGACGCCCTCCGGCGATCTCGACGGCTTCGCCTCCTACGACTCGACCCGCAAGGTCGTCAACGTCGCCCTCGGCGGCACCTTCGGCGACAACGCGGTGCAGGTCAAGGGCCTCGCCGGCTTCGGCACGCAGGCCAGGGTGACGGTCAACTACACCCCGCGATCCGGGCGCATGACCAACGTCTCCGCACCGACCCAGGTCTCGAGCACGACCGTCCCGATCGTGAACGGCGCCGTCACGGTCCCGATCACGAACCAGGACTACCTCGGCGCCTACCAGGTGGTGGTCACTCCGGCCGCCGGCCCGGCCACGCCCTACCAGCAGGTCTACGAGGCGGAGAACGCGACGGTCGTCAACGCTCAGCGGCTGACCTCGACCGGTGCGTCCAACGGAGGGTACGTCGGCCGGATCGACGGACTGGGCGACGGCCGCTCGAACAGCTTCGTCGACTTCATCGTCGAGGTCCCCGCCGCGGGCAGCTACGCGCTCACCACCCGCTACGCCAACGGCGGCGCGGCGACCTCCACCCAGGGGCTGGCGACGAACGGCAGCGCGTTCCGGGACGTCTCCTACGCGCCGACCGGCGCCTGGGGCCGCTTCGCCGACTCGGCCGCGACCCCGGTCACGCTCAAGGCCGGCTACAACGTGATCCGGCTCGCCAAGGGCTCGCCGAACTACGCCGGCGGCTCGGGCTTCGCCGAGATCGACTCGATCACGGTGCGGCCCCGCTGAGGCCCCGCGCCCGAGGGTGCTGACAGGAACGAGTGGGAGTCCCCGTGTCCTCCGGGGGCTCCCGCTCGGGACGTCGACCTGGTCGGCCCCTAGAGTCGAGTGACCGACACGTCCCCTCACGACGGGAGCGACATGGCACTCCGCATCACCGCGGCCACCACGAAGTTCGGCGTCGTCCTGGTGGCAGTGATCCTCGGCCTCGCCCTCGGGTTCCTCGCCGCGTTCGTGCTCGGCCCCACCGCAGGGGCCCTCACGCTCCTGGCCGTCACGGTCGCGACGGTCGTCTTCTGCGGGCGGACCTTCCGGGCGGACGACGAGCCGACCGCGCCTCCTCGTCCGGCCTGGCGCCTCACCGGCGGGGTGACCTCCAGCGTCGTCATGGCGGTGTTCTTCACGGTCCAGGGGCTGAGCACGGTCCTCGCCCTGGTCACCGACGACGCCGGGGCGGCCGTCGCGGTCGTCTCGGCGCTGGTCCATGCCGCCCTCGCCGCGGCCTACGTCCTGTCGGCCGTCACGCAGCGGGCAGGCCGCCCGCGCGCAGGCCGGCAGCGCGAGCACAGCCCCCGCCTCGGCTGAGGCGCCGCTCGTCGGACGGGGAGGTGTCCCGTCTCGTTCCGAGCATCCCGTCGCGTCCTGGCGGGACGGGATGCTCGGAACAGGACGGGACACGACGCACTCGGCCGACCCGGCCGCTACCCTCTGTGCCATGACCGCAGACCGCGTCCTCGCGCCCGAGCCGCCCGCCGACGGCGCCAAGCCGAAGGGCCCCGCGTCGTACTTCCCGAGCATCGAGAAGACCTACGGGCGCCCGATCCAGGAGTGGCTCGACCTCGTGAACGAGCGGCTCGACAGCGACTCCCACATGCAGGTCGTCACCTGGCTGAAGTCCGAGCACGGCCTGGGCCACGGCCACGCGAACGCGATCGTCGCCTACGTGCGAACCGCCCGCGCCTGACCCGGTGCGCGGGCGACCCGACGCCCCGACCTGCTGGTTGCACGAGACGTGATCGGCCGCCACGGGGAAGGGAGCACTACGGTCGACCCGTGATGCGAACGGTGATCCTCGTGGGCGTCGCGGTGGCGGTCGTCATCGCCGTCGTGGCGATCGTGCTGGGCGTGAGGGACATCCGCGCAGACCGGTCCATGTCACGCCGAACGCTGTCGGCGTACTGCGCAGCGGGCGTGGTCGCGGCCGCCGTCATCGCCTACGCCGTGCTCTGACGCCCTTGCTGAGGTCAGAGCGCGACCGCTGACCCGAACCGGGCCGAGCCGGTCCTACGGCCGGACCGCCGCCTCCTCGTCGGGCGCGACGTCCTTCTGCACGGCGAACTGGGTGCGGTGCAGCTCCTCGTAGCGGCCGGCCGCGGCGAGCAGCTCGTCGTGCGTGCCGCGCTCGACGATGGAGCCGTCCTCGACCACGAGGATCAGATCGGCGCTGCGGATGGTGGAGAGGCGGTGGGCGATCACCATCGCCGTCCGCCCCTCGAGCGCCTCGCTCAGCGCCGCCTGCACGGCGGCCTCCGAGGTCGAGTCGAGCGCCGCGGTCGCCTCGTCGAGGATGACGACGCGAGGCTGGGCCAGCAGGAGGCGGGCGATCGTCATGCGCTGGCGTTCGCCTCCCGAGAGCCGGTAGCCCCGCTCCCCCACCATCGTGTCGAGCTGGTCCGGCAGCGAACGGATCAGCGGCTCGAGCCGCGCCCGTCGGACGGCGTCCCACACCTCGTCCTCGGTCGCCTCCGGCCTCGCCAGGCGCAGGTTGCTCAGGATGGTCTCGTGGAACAGGTGGCCGTCCTGCGTCACCATGCCCAGGGTGTGGCGCATGGAGGCGAAGGTCACGTCGCGCACGTCGGCGCCGGCGAGGCGCACGGCACCGCTGTCGACGTCGTACAGGCGCGAGAGCAGCTGGGCGATCGTGGACTTGCCGGCACCCGACGTGCCCACGAGGGCGACGGTCTGCCCCGGCTCGATGCGGAACGAGACGCCGTGCAGCACCTCCTCGCCGCCGCGGGTGTCGAGGGTCGAGACCTCCTCCAAGGAGGCGAGCGACACCTTGTCCGCGGACGGGTACGCGAACCGGACGTCGTCGAACTCGACGCTCACCGGGCCCTCGGGGACGGAGGCGGCGGCCGGCTTCTCCTGGATCAGCGGCTTCAGGTCGAGCACCTCGAAGACGCGCTCGAAGCTGACGACGGCGCTCATGATCTCGACCCGGGCGCTCGCGAGGCCGGTGAGCGGCACGTAGAGGCGGGTGAGGAGGAGCGCCAGGGTGACGACCTCGCCGGTGTCGAGCTGGCCGGCGAGGGCGAGGAAGCCGCCGAGGCCGTAGACGAGGGCGAGGGCCAGGGCGGAGACGAGCGTCAGCGCAGTGACGAAGACGAACTGCAGCAGTGCGCTGCGGACCCCGATGTCTCGGACACGGGCGGCGCGCACGCGGAACTCCTCCGCCTCCTCGTCGGGACGGCCGAAGAGCTTGACGAGGGTGGCGCCCGGGGCCGAGAAGCGCTCGGTCATCTGGGTGCTCATCGCGGAGTTGTGGTCGGCGGCCTCGCGGCGGAGGGCCGCGAGGCGGCTGCCCATGCGCCGGGCGGGGATCAGGAAGATCGGCAGCATGATGACGGCGAGCACCGTCACCAGCCAGGAGGTGCTGAGCATGACGATGAGGGTGAGGACCAGTGCGACGACGTTGGTGACGACGCCGGAGAGCGTGCCGCTGAAGGCCTGTTGGGCGCCGATGACGTCGTTGTTGAGGCGGCTGACGAGGGCGCCCGTGCGGGTGCGGGTGAAGAACGCGATCGGCATCTTCTGGACGTGGTTGAAGACGGCGGTGCGGAGGTCGAGGATGACGCCCTCGCCGATCCGGGCCGAGAACCAGCGGGTCAGGAGCGAGACGCCGGCGTCGGCCACGGCCACGACGGCGATGAGGCCGGCGAGCCGGACGATCATCGACACCTCGCCCTTCGCGACGATGACGTCGACCACGCGGCCGGCCAGCACCGGTGTCGCGACGGCGAGGAACGCTCCCACGACGGAGAGCGCGATGAAGATGACGAGCTTCGTCCGGTAGGGCACGGCGAACGTCATGATCCGCTTGACGGACTCGCGGGAGATGCCGTGCTTGCCGTCCCTCGCGGACGAGATCTTGTAGAGCGAGCTCCAGGCCGCGCCTTCCATGCTCATGGGTGGTTCCTTCCGTGGGGTGCAGGCCCGACGTCTGCGGCGGGCCGTCCCGGGGTTCGCGGGTTCTCCCCCTGGGCGGCGTGAGGGGGCACCACGAGTCAACTCGGGTGGGGGCGGATGTGTGGGCGGTGGTGGGGGCGCAGTTGCCGAGAGCCCCCGGCGTGTCTGTTCTGGAGCCACTAGCCGAGCGCCTTCGAGGTGAGTTGTTCGCTTCGCTAGGGCCGTTGACCGCGTTCAGGCGCTAAGGGTCAGTCGTGATCACGGGCCCCGGCAGCCTTGGGCATGTTGTGGCAACAGACGTGGACGCCGACGTCGAGAGCAACCCTGACTCAGCTCCGCGGCCCACAGCGACAACGTGCGGCCCGGCACAGCTAACGCCGTGACACGGCTAGAGCCTAAGCAGCCATAAAGCAAACAACCGGCCCGAACCTCCGCCTAGAGGCAGCAGGCATGTCTCAGAATGAGACTATGTCTCACATGCCCAATGAAGCTCGCGAGAGCACGCCTTGGTTTTTCTCCGATGTGCCAGTGTCGACCGAATCGCACGATTCCTTTGGCCACCGCGACCTAGCCAACAATCTCGAGACGGCCATTCGGTCAAACCGAGGCCGAGTTATGATCGGCCTTCTTGGCGGCTTTGGGGTAGGCAAGAGCAGTGTTATTGAGCTTCTAGAGGAGAGGCTCGCGGGACAACGGGTCGTCCTCCGCATCTCTGCCGAGCGGCATGAAATTTCAGAGTTTCACCGTGCCTTCGTCTTTGCCTTCGCCGAAGCGGTTGAACGGTCAAGGCTGCTGCGTCGGGGACAAATCGAAGATGAGTTAGAACTGTTGAGCTTTTCAACGGCCCAGCAGACCACAGACTGGCGGCTTAGCCCGGCCGTTCGCGCAACAACTCGTTGGGTGAGCCAGGTGGGGCAATCCCTAGCTAGGCGGGCCCTGATGCTGACAGTTGTCGCACTCGTTCTACTCGCCCTCGCATTCTGCTTGGCGCTGTTATCTGGCGTTCCCGTCGCTGAAGACTTTTGGACCTGGACAGTGGCGGGCGTAGCCATTGCGGCAGCCACACCTGTCATCTCGACCGTTATCAGCTTGAGCGCGACCCACGCGCCAAGCGTCCTCGGTGCCGCATTCAAGCCCGGCCTCGTTAATCGCCTACGGCCACGCGTCGAAGCGGCCGACGAGTATGAGCGCGTTTTCGCTCGCCTAGTCGAGCTCATTGACGATGATATTGTTGTGGCAATCGACGACATTGACCGCCTCGGGGACCACGACGTCTTACCCGCGCTTAATGCTGTTCGAAGCTTTCAACTCACGTGCTCACGCCAGCCAGCGTTTATCGTAAGCGCCGACGAAGATGTCATAGCGCGTGCCATCAAGAATTCGAGCCCGTCCCTGGCTGGACTTAGCAAAGACGACGATGGAGTGATCTCCGAATACCTCAGCCGGCTATTCACCCATCGTCAGCAGATGCCACCCCATGCTTTCGCCGATCTGAAGGCCTATGCGCGGGACCTTCTCACTGCAGCTAAGCACCCGTCCCTCGCCAACCTCGAGCTGCATTTGGAATCCGTCGTTCAGGTCCTCATTTATGACGGGGTGGCCAATCCAAGACACGTGATTCGACTTCTGAACGCATTTCTCGCCGACTACCGGCTTGCCTTGCTTAGAGAGGCCCGTCCGGGAGTCCAGTCCATGGCAAAGGGAACCGTTACCAACTTCCCTTTGACTCTTGCAAGATTGGCCGTCCTCCGACTCGACTTCCCAAAGTTTTATCGTGCGTTCTCAACCGACACCGAATTATTGGCGACGCTTGAGGCATCCGCTCGGATGGGGAAAGAAATATTCGAGGACGTCAGCTTGGCATCTTCACTTGGGTACAAGGACGACGCCAGCCCTGACTTCAAAGCGCTGCAAGCCTTTGCATCTCGCACCGCAGGCTGGGTTGAAGGTGTCGACGATCTACTGCCGTTCATATACCTGGGCCAAGACGAAATTGACCGCTCCGTGGGAAGTGCCACTGTCCGAAAAGTCAAGTCAATGCTCGCGAACGGTTTGTCGGGAGACTTCCTGGCATATGTGCGCGAGGCAAGCGATGGGCCCGATGTTAGCAAGGCTCTAAGCTTAATCAGGACGACCGTCGACTCCCTGTCCGGGCCTGAATTAGATAATGCCCTGTCTGTTCTCATCACAGCGGCGTCAGCTACAAGCGATCAGCGGTGGCTTAATGGTTTTGCCGAAGCCATGGCTATATCCATGCGACGCAGCACCAATCCCGAATTTACTGCCGAGGGTCTATCCCGTCTCGCTGGCGCGGCTAGTGCGCCCCACGAAAGAACACTGGAACAAGCGCTACTCGAGCAAGGAATAAGCGACTTGGATTGGAGTATTGCCCTAATTCAAGCGCGGCCTAATATGGTTTCGGCCCTTGCCTCATCGGCTGAAATGCGAACGCGAATCGAGCTTGCGATCGCCTTATTAGGCACAGAGGCAGACCTACATCAACTGGCCGACGTTGGCCCAGCCCTTCTCCACAACGTCAACGCCGAGGTCAGGGCTTTGGCACTTTGGACGCACCTTGAAATATTGGGGAGGGTTGATCAAGACGCCAGCCCGGAAATCAGGGCGACGGTTGCACTGCTTGCGAGGCAGTCTGCACCTCAACTTGAAATCGAAAGCGTGTTGCCCACCCTGAAGCAGCTGATTGGGTCGCACGGATCTGTGAGCGCGGCCATCGCGTTCGATGTCATCGCAAACATGCGGCTGACAAATGCGAAGGCCTTGGCTTCGTTGGCATTTGATGTAACCAGCAAATCAATATCGGCTGGCAAATTTGTCACAGGAGCGGATGAGGACTACTTGGCAGAGAGCAAACCTCTGCTCTTGCTTGCCTTGCAGAACAGCCAATCTTGGCACCGGGTTGTCGATGGCAACAAGATAACCCTTCGACAATCCATAGGAAACTTGCTGGCCCTGAGTTGCGATCAGTTCAGCTGGATCGACGACTTCACAGAGCCGCTAGCGCGGGCCTTAAAACCATTCCCTGAAGCACTGACACCCGTGGTGTCGGCCGTACTCAAGTCCTTCGAGAACTACGCGACGCAGGCAGACGTGCAACGCGAGTGGGACTTGCTTGTGTCTATGGTCGATGATCTTCTGGAGGAGGATCAGACGCGACTAGCCGATACGTTGGCCGTAATGCTTGTTTCTGTTGATGATGAGACCAGAAGTGCAGCTGTCGCTAAAGTCACAGCATTTACATCAACGAAGTATGGGGCTTCATCTGTCGAGCGTATAATAGAGACTGTCGAGGGGGAGCTTAGTAGGTCGAACAGCGATCCTCTCGACGCGCTGGTCGTGCTTCTTTCTGGCCCTGGCGTGAGTACTTCCCGGCAGAAATCAGCCGCTTCGCGGATCGCCAACACCCTGGTGCCCTACTCGTCAACACGAGATGTTTCGCTGGCTGCCCTGATGAAGATCAACTGGGGACCGGAGGCGAGACCTGACGTGGCGGCCCACCTCGCCACCTCGGGCGCCGAGCTCATGCATGTAGAAGTCATACGATTCGCAGCAGGACTCCTTCCTGGAAGCGCACCCGCATCGTTCCAACTGATGATCGAAGCGGCTGTTAAGGACGCTCTGAGCGCAGACGAGGCGGACACAGCTGCCGATGCGATCGGCAACGTCTCTGGGGCGCTCACGGCCGAGGTTGCACTATCAACAAACCGAACGTTGGACGAGGCAATTGTTGCGTGGCTGCGAATCGTCGACTCACCCGACGAGGCCGCGTATGCCATGCTAATGGAGGTTGGCGCTAAGGCGTATAAGGACTCAACAGTGCACCGCCTTTTGACAACTTACGCAAGCACCCTTGGTTCAATTTTTGCCGAGCAGGCGATATTAATAGCCCAGGAGCAGATCAGCGAACACATAGATGCCCTTCCCGCACGTGCATGGACGTCTGTCCTCACCGTTCTTGATGCTGAGGCCACTCGTTCGCTAGCAGATATCGTCATCAGCGCTTGGGCACATGGCTCAGCCAGCGATTCAGTCGCCACTGGCCCTCTAGTTGCAGCCGCAGACGCGACCCCGTCCTTTGACGAGCATCTAGCCCCCCATGTTGTCGCCGCTATAGCACGATGGACGACAAGCAACCCGAACAACTCCGCAGCCGAGGCGTTGGGAGCTATGGCGAGATCGGGACCGATGTTGAGAGAGGCAGCACACCGCGAATTGGACCGCCGGGGCCCGCGGAAAGACGCCGCAGCAAGAGTTGCATTTGGCATTGCCAAGAAGGCCTTTGGGCTTGGTGGATAGCTGTCGATGGTGCGTGACGCCACCGGCAGCTACTAATGAAGCCTTGGCTTGAATCGCATGTGTATCGCGCTGGTTGGAGCGTCAGCCCCCGAGGGCGCCGATCCGCGCCTGTACCGCCACCGCCGCAGCACCCCGCGCCCAGGCACCGAAGTCGGCGTCCCCGGTGAGGACGCGCACCTCCGACGCGTCGGGGTCTCGGTCGGCGGCGATGCCGGCACGCAGCTCCGACGCCGCGACGGGGACGTCGACCAGGCCGATGCCCTCGCCCGAGAGCACGACCGTCCCGACCATCGTGAGGTTCGCGACCGCGGCGATCATCCGGCCGAGCGACCGGCCGGCCGTGCCGACGACCTGCACCGCGACCGCGTTGCCGGAGGCGGCGAGCTCGAGCAGCTCCTCGTAGCTGACCAGCCGGCCGAGGCCGACGGCCGCCGAGGCGCACATGCTCGTCGTCGAGAGCATCGCCGTCGAGCAGCCCCGGTGCCCGTCGGCACAGATCGGACCAGTGGGGTCGAGGGGGAAGTGCCCACCGAGACCGAGCCCCGTGTCGGGCGTGATGACCTGCCTCCCGTGGATCACCAGCCCGTAGCCGACACCGGCACCGGTCGTCACGACGGCGAAGTCGTCGATCCCCCGTCCGAGACCGAACCAGCGCTCGGCCTCCGTCAGCGCCACCACGTCGTTCTCGACGACGACCGGCAGCCCGAGCCGCCGCGACAGCATCCCGCCGAGGTCCACCTCACGCCACTCGAGGAACGGCGCGCGCAGCACCACCTGCTGCCCGGTCACCTTCCCGCCGATGCTCACCCCGACACCCGCGAGCTCCACGACGCCGCCAGCGTCAGCGCCAGCGCCAGCGCCAGCGCCAGCAACGCTCGCCTCGGCTGATCCGTCACGTGACGGATCAGGCTCAGCAGCAACACCACCCCCGCTGCCGCCGCCAGCGGCAACGACAACACCGCCCCCGACAGCGCGACCGTCACCACCCGACCCGGCGAGCGCCTCCACCACCGCAGCCAGCGCCTCCACCACCTCCTCGGGCGAGTGCCCGGCGAGGTCGGCGACGTGCTCGCCCAGCGTCTTGGCCCGCAGGTCGGTCAGCACGCCGAGGGCCTGGTCACCGGTCAGCTTGATGCCGACGAAGCGCTGCAGGTCGACCCGCACGTCGAGCGGCTTGGCGGGGCGGCCGACGGCTCCGGCGAGCTCGACGGCTCCCTCGACGAAGAGGCCGCGGTCCAAGAACGGCTTGCTCAACCGCGTGAGGCTCGCCGGTGACAGGCCCAGCCGACGCCCCAACTCCGCCCGCGCGATCGGCCCGTGGATCAGCACCTCGCGCACCAGCTCACGCCCGGACTCGCCCAGCACCGGCTCCGTGGTCGTCGTCATGCGCCGAGCATATCTTCCAGGCCGAACGAAAAGGAGGCGCCATCCGGCTTTCCGCAAGCACTTGACAGCCCTATTACTTCCGTCGTAGAACTAACCCATGCAGCGTCGCACCGAAGTCCGCACGACAGAGCTCCACCTCCGCCAGGGAGGCACGAGCGTCGTCCTCGACACCTCCGGCCCCGGCCTTCCGAGCATCGCCCACTGGGGCCCTGACCTCGGCGAGCTCAGCGCCGCCGCCCTCGCCGGGGTCGTCCTCGCCTCCCGCCCCCAGCGCACCTCCGGCGCCATCGACGAGCCCGCCCGCCTCACGCTCCTCCCCCTCGAGTCCGACGGTTGGCAGGGCACCCCCGGACTCCTCGGCAGCCGTGCCGGCGCCTCCTTCTCGCCCGCCTTCACCGTCACCGACCTCGACGTCGCCGAGAACGGCACCGACGTCGAAGGCACCACGCAGGAGGCGCACGACACCACCGAGACCGGTGTCACCCCCAGCAGCGACAGCGGCACCGGCGTCACGGGCACCTCCGGCACAGTCGTCACCATCACGGCCGACGACACCGCCGCCGAACTCCGCATCACGATCACCCTGCGTCTCGACCCCCACGGCCTGCTGCACCAGCGCCTCCGCCTCACCAACACCGCGGCCGGCTCGACCGGCGACGACGCCCGCGAGCTCGACGCCTCCGCCGCCGCCGCACTCGACACCGCCGCCACCTACGAGCTCGGCGAGCTCGCGGCGAGCTTCCCCCTGCCGCACACCGCCGGCGAGGTGCTCGACACCACCGGTCGCCACCTCCGGGAGCGCACCCCCCAGCGCCACGACCTCACGATCGGCCGCTACGACCGCGAGAGCCGCCGCGGCCGCCCCGGAGCCGACGCCACCCTGCTCGTCGCCACCGGCACCCCCGGCTTCGGCTTCGAGCGCGGACTCGTCCACGCCGCCCACCTCGCCTGGAGCGGCAACCACCGCGTCAGCGTCGAGCGCATCGTCACCGGCGCCACCCACACCCGCGTGGCCGAACTGCTCGCCCCGGGCGAGATCCGGCTCGGGCCCGGCGAGAGCTACGAGACGCCGGAGGCGCTCGGCTCGTGGGGAGACGGACTCACCGAGCTCTCGGCACGGTTCCACCGCCTCCTCCGCTCCCGCCCGAACCACCCGGCGACGCCGCGTCCCGTGACCCTCAACACGTGGGAGGCCGTCTACTTCGACCACGACCTCGGCCGCCTCAGCGCCCTCGCCGACGCGGGAGCCCGCGTCGGGATCGAGCGCTTCGTGCTCGACGACGGCTGGTTCCACGGCCGCCGTGACGACACCACGAGCCTCGGCGACTGGTGGGTCGACGAGACGGTCTGGCCCGACGGGCTCGCGCCGATCATCGACCACGTCACCGACCTCGGCATGCAGTTCGGCATCTGGGTCGAGCCCGAGATGGTCAGCCCCGACAGCGAGCTCGCCCGGGCGCACCCCGAGTGGATCCTCGGGCCCGGCGAAGGGCGCCTGCCCGCGATCGCCCGCCAGCAGCAGGTGCTCGACCTCTCGAACCCCGACGCGTTCGCGTACATCCTCGGCAAGCTCGACGCGCTGCTCAGCGACCACGACATCGCCTACCTGAAGTGGGACCACAACCGCGACCTGCTGGAGGCGGGCGCCGGCGCCCCGGCACGACCGGCGGTCCACGAGAACGTCGTCGCGCTCTACCGCCTGCTCGACGAGCTGCGCAGCCGTCACCCCGGCGTCGAGATCGAGAGCTGCGCCTCCGGCGGGGCCCGGGTCGACCTGGGGATCCTCGACCACACCGACCGCATCTGGACGAGCGACTGCATCGACCCGATGGAGCGCCTCGTGAACCAGAAGCACACAGGCCTGCTCGTGCCCTACGAGCTGATGGGCGCCCACGTCAGCGGGCCGCGCTCGCACTCGACCGGACGTCGTCACGACCTCTCGTTCCGTGCGGGAGTCGCCCTGCCCGGCCACTTCGGCGTCGAGTGGGACATCAGCTCGCCCGACGTCGACGACGCGACCCTCGACGAGCTCGCCGCCTGGATCGCGGTGCACAAGGCGAACCGGTCGCTCCTCCACACGGGAGTCGTCGTCCACGCCGACCTGCCCGACCCCGGCATGGACCTGCGCGGGGTCGTCGCCGCCGACCGCAGCCGCGCGCTCTACACGTTCACGCAGGTCGCGACGAGCGCGATGTACCCGGCCGGCCCGGTCACACTGCCGGGCCTCGACGACGACCGCGAGTACCGCGTCGCCCTCGTGGCGCCGACCGCCTCCGTCGGCGGCCCCGGCCAGTCCCCGCTCGCCTGGGCCCTCGACGGGGTCGTCCTCACCGGTCGCGCCCTCCGTCTCGGCGGCGTGCAGGCCCCGGTCCTCTTCCCCGAGCAGCTCGTCCTGCTCGAGGCCACCGCCCTCTAGCCCCGCTCCTCTCCTCTCCTCTCCTCATTCAGGAACATCAAGCCTGATCCTCGCGAGGGGGAGACCGATCGTCCTGATCCGTGCACCATTCAGGACTCCCCGACCGGCACCTCCTGAATTCCGAGGAGGCGCCCCGCACGACCCAGCACCAGCACGACCCACGCGGCCCCGGCCGCACCCCCAGCGCAAGGAGGCGCACAGTGAGTCCCCGATCCCACTCCCCCGGCCAGAGCCACGGCGACCGCAGGCGCGCGCAGCACGACGGCCCACGCGGGCAGCACCACAGCACGCGCCCGCACCGCGGCCGCCTCGCCGCAGCCGCGCTCGGCACCGCCGTCGTCCTCGCCGGCCTCACCGGCTGTGCGCCGAGCAGCGGCCCCGACGCCGACGGCGTCACGACGCTCGACTTCTTCCAGTTCAAGCCGGAGGCGGTGCAGGACTTCGCCGACATCATCACCGACTTCGAGGCCGAGAACCCCGACATCCGCGTGGTGCAGAACGCCGTGCCCGACGCCGACACGGCGATCCGCACCCTGCTCGTCAAGAACAAGGTGCCCGACGTGCTGACGCTCAACGTCAGCGGCAACTTCGCCGAGCTGGCGCGGGCCTGCGTCTTCGCCGACCTCAGCGACGAGCCCTCCGCCGACACGGTGAACCCCGCCGTGCAGGAGATCGTGCAGGACCTCGGCAGCTGCGACCAGGGCAGCGGCCAGGAGGTCAACGCCCTCCCCTTCGCCAACAACGCCTCGGGCATCATCTACAACCCCGACATCTTCGCGGCGCAGGGCGTCGAGGTCCCCACGACGTGGACCGAGCTGATCGCCGCCGCCGACACCTTCGAGCAGGCCGGCATCGCGCCGTTCTACTGCACGATGAAGGACGCGTGGACGGCCGGCCCCGCCTTCGTCAACCTCGGCGGCGCGCTGATGCCCGACGGCTTCTTCGACGACCTCCGTGCCGAGGGCTCCGACGTGCAGGACGGCGCCGTGTCGTTCAGCAAGGACTTCGGCCCCGCCATGGAGAAGCAGACCCAGCTCTTCTCGTACTGCCAGGACGACTTCGCCAGCCGCGACTACAACGCCGGCAACCTCGCCTTCGCGAAGGGCGAGTCGGCGATGTACCTGCAGGGCTCGTACGCGATCCCGGCGATCCGCGCCAACGCGCCCGACGCCTCCATCGGCACCTTCCCCTACCCGGTGACCGAGAACGCCGACGACCGCATCGCCGTGTCCGGCGTCGACGTCGGCCTCTCGATCGGCCGGGACAGCGACAACAAGGAGGAGGCGCAGCGCTTCGTCGACTACCTCATGTCGCCCGAGGTGGTGCAGGCCTACTCGGAGTCGCAGTCCACCTTCTCGCCCCTCGTCGACGCCGAGCCCAACACCGACCCTGCCCTCGCGGGGCTCGAGCCGTACTTCACGAGCGGCCGGATCATCGGCTTCATCGACCACCAGGTGCCCGCGTCGATCCCGCTGGTCAACATGCTGCAGACCCTGGTCATCACCGGCGACGTGGACGAGTTCCTCACCGACCTCGACGACGAGTGGAGCAAGGTGGCCGCCCGCACCACCACACAGAGAGAAGGCAAGTGATGACCGCCACCGCACCGCGGCCGACGACCGACGCCGGCCCCGAGGGGCCGAGCCGCGCCTCCTCCGGGAAGCACGCCCCCACGCGCCGCGCCGGCCAGGGCAAGACGCCCCGCGCCTTCTACTGGATGGTCGTGCCGGCCGTCGTCATCTTCTTCGGCCTGCACACGATCCCCGTCGTCACGGGCATGTTCTTCAGCCTCACCAACTACGCGGGCTACGGCACGTGGAGCTTCGTCGGGCTCTCGAACTACCTCAACCTGTTCCGCGACGACCGGGTGATCGCGTCGTACCTGTTCACGTTCGGGTTCGCCATCGTGTCGACGATCGCCGTCAACGTGATCTCGCTCGCCATCGCGCTCGGCCTCAACTCGCGGATCAAGTTCCGCACCGCGTTCCGGGGCATCTTCTTCATCCCCTACGTGCTGGCGATCCTCATCATCGGCTACGTCTTCAACTACCTGTTCGCGAACTCGTTCCCGACGATCCTGCAGTCGATCGGGCTGCCGGGCGCCAACATCCTGGCCGACCCGCAGTGGGCCTGGGTCGGCATCGTCATCACGACGGTGTGGCAGGCGTGCGCGTTCAACGTGATCCTCTACCTGGCGGGGCTGCAGACCATCCCCGCCGAGCTGTACGAAGCGGCCGGCATCGACGGCGCGTCGTCGTGGCGGCAGTTCCGCTCGATCACGTTCCCGCTGATCGGCGCCTACTTCACCATCAACATGGTGCTCTCGTTCAAGTCGTTCCTGCAGGTGTTCGACCAGATCGTCGCCCTGACGAACGGCGGCCCCGGCACGTCGACCGAGTCGATCGCGCTCGTCATCTTCCGCGGCGGGTTCCAGGGCGGCGAGTACGGCTACCAGATGGCCAACGCCGTGCTGTACCTCGCCGTCATCATCCTCGTGTCGTTCATCCAGTTGCGCTTCCTCCAGCGCAGAGAGGCGTCGTTCTGATGAGCTCGACGATCCAGGGCGCTGAGGCCCTCCAGACCACCACCAGCCCCGTCGACCCCGGCAGCTCCGACGGCGTCGGCACGGGGCCGGCAGGCACGCCCCCGAGGTCGCGTCGCCGGCGTCGCCTCGACGGCGGCACGGGAGGCACCAACTGGTGGCTCACCGCACTGATCGTCGTCTGCTCGCTGACGGTGCTCCTCCCCCTGTACTTCACGATCGTGACGTCGCTGAAGACGCCCGACCAGCTGGGCGGCACCGGCTTCGAGCTGCCGACCGAGATCCGCTGGCAGAACTTCGTCGACGCGTACCAGCTGACGAACTTCCCGCAGGCGCTGTTGAACACGGCGCTCATCACCGTCGGGGCCGTCGTGCTGACGCTCTTCACGAACTCGCTGGTGGCCTACGCCATCGCGCGCAACATGCACAAGAAGTTCTTCCGCGGGCTGTACTTCTACTTCCTGGCCGCGATCTTCGTGCCGTTCCCGATCATCATGCTGCCGGTGGTGAAGGAGACGGCGCTGCTCGGCCTCGACACCCCCGTCGGGCTCGTGCTGCTCTATACCGTCTATGGGCTGTCGTTCAACATCTTCATCTTCACCGCCTACATCAACTCGATCCCGATCGAGCTCGAGGAGGCGGCGCGCATGGACGGCGCCAGCACCTGGGGCGTCTTCTGGAAGGTCGTGTTCCCGCTGCTGGCGCCGATGAACGCCACGGTCGGCATCCTCACCTGCGTCTGGGCGTGGAACGACTTCCTGCTGCCGCTCGTGATCCTCTCCGACCCGTCGGCGCGCACGCTGCCCCTGGCGCAGTTCATCTTCCAGGGCCAGTTCAACACGAACTACACGGTCGCCTTCGCCTCGTACCTGATGGCCCTGGCGCCGCTGCTGGTCGTCTACATCGTGGCGCAGAAGTGGGTCGTCAGCGGCGTGATGCGGGGGTCGACCAAGTGACCGACGCACGCACGCCGCAGGCCGATGACGGCGGCCGAGACCACACTCGAGACACGACCCCGTCCCCTGCCGGGGGCACGACCGAAGGAGGAGCGGTGCCGCACACCGACGCACCCTGGTGGACGTCCGCCACCGTCTACCAGATCTGGCCCCGCAGCTTCGCCGACGGCGACGGCGACGGCGTGGGCGATCTGGGGGGCATCCGCAGCAAGCTGGGGCACCTGCACGACCTCGGCGTCGACGTGATCTGGCTGTCGCCGATCTACCGCTCGCCGCAGGCCGACGCCGGCTACGACATCAGCGACTACGACGACATCGACCCGCTGTTCGGCACGCTCGACGAGTTCGACGAGCTGCTGGCCGAGGTGCACGGGCTCGGCATGAAGCTCGTGATGGACCTCGTCGTCAACCACACGAGCGACGAGCACGCCTGGTTCACCGAGTCGCGGTCGTCCGTCGACAGCCCCAAGCGCGACTGGTACGTCTGGCGTCCGCAGTCGGACGACGGGTCGCTGCCGACCGAGTGGCGCAGCGCCTTCAGCGGCCCTGCCTGGCAGCTCGACGAGGCGACCGGCGAGTGGTACCTGCACATGTTCGCGACGAAGCAGCCCGACCTCAACTGGCAGAACGCGGACATGCGCGCGGCCGTCTACGCGATGATGAACCGCTGGCTCGACCGCGGCGTCGACGGCTTCCGGATGGACGTCATCAACTTCATCGCCAAGACCCCCGAGTCGCTCGCGGCCGGCTCGCCGGCGTTCGTGATGGACCCGGCGATCCACGAGCACCTGCAGGAGATGCACCGCGAGGTCTTCGCCCACCGCGGCGACCGCCAGCTCATCACGGTCGGCGAGATGCCCGGCGTGACGGTCGACGACGCCGCGCTCTTCACCGACCAGGCGCGCAGCGAGCTCGACATGGTGTTCCAGTTCGAGCACGTCGACCTCGACCGCGGCCCCGACTCGAAGTTCGACAACGTGCCGCTCGCGCTGACCGACCTGAAGCGGTCGCTCGGCCGCTGGCAGGAGGGCCTCGCCGAGCGCGGCTGGAACAGCCTCTACCTCGGCAACCACGACCAGCCCCGCAGCGTCTCGCGCTTCGGCGACGACGGTGCCCACCGGTACGAGTCGGCGACGATGCTGGCCGCCGTGCTGCACCTCCACCGCGGCACTCCGTACGTCTACCAGGGCGACGAGATCGGCATGACGAACGCCGGCTTCACCTCGATCGACCAGTACCGCGACATCGAGACGCTGAACTGGCACGAGGAGGCGCTGGCCGCCGGAGCCTCCGAGGCCGACGTCCTCGAGGCGCTCCGCTTCCGCAGCCGCGACAACGCCCGCACGCCGGTGCAGTGGTCGGCGGGCGCCTCCGCGGGCTTCACGACGGGGACCCCGTGGATCGGCGTGAACCCGAACTCGGCCGAGCTGAACGTCGAGGCCGACCGCGCCTCCGGCGACCGCAGCGTCTTCGAGTTCTACCGGCGGCTGATCGCGCTGCGGCACGAGCTGCCGGTGGTGCAGCTCGGCGACTTCGCGATGCTCGCGCCCGACGACGAGCGGCTCTACGCGTTCACGCGCACGCTCGGCGACGAGCGCCTGCTCGTGCTCGCGAACTGGTCGGGCGAGCCGTACGACCTCGACCCCGGGCTCGACCCGGTGCTGCGGCGCCGGTCGGTCCCCGAGGCGCTCGTCAGCAACGTGCCGCACGGCCCCGGGTCGCTCACGCTCGCGCCCTGGGAGGTGCGAGTCCTGCGCGCCTGACCCCCGCCTCCTCGCCCCCTCCTCATTCAGGAAGATCCGTCCTGATCCGCGCAACAGGGGGCACGGGGTTCCTGATCCGTGCACGGTTCAGGAACCCCGGGGCCGGGGTTCCGGAATTCGCAGGCGCGGGTCTCCCACCGCGAGCTACACCCCCCGTCCAGCGCTGCACCCCACGTTCCGAGGGGGCAGCGCCGGGTCGGAGGTGCAGCTCGTCCGCACCCGGCGAAGCCGCGCGATCCCTCGTGCGCGCAGTGGGGTGCACGAGGGGTCGCGCGACCCCCTCGTGCGCGCAGCGGGGTGCGCGCGGGTTCGAAGGGGTGCGACCCCGCGGCGACGCGGTCGCAGTGCCTGCCGCCAGCGCGGACGCGCCTCCCACAGCAGCGCTCCGGCGGCGCGGCCTACAGCCAGCGCTTCAGCTTGAACGCGCCCCAGAGCCCGCCGCCGATGCCCACCATCAGCGCGAGGGCGAACGGGTAGCCGTACTCCCAGTGCAGCTCGGGCATCACGTCGAAGTTCATGCCGTAGATCGCGCCGATCAGCGTCGGGGCGAAGAGGATGGCGGCCCAGGCCGAGATGCGCTTGGTGACGTCGTTCTGCACCTGGGCGACGAGCGTGGCGTTCAGCGACAGCGCGTTCTGAAGCACCGCGCGGAACGTGTCGGCACGGTCGACGACGCGGATGACGTGGTCCTGCACGTCGCGCAGCCGGCGCTCGAGCTCGGTGCCGACCTGGTACTTCTCGCCTCCGCGCAGCAGCCCGTCGAGCATGCCGACGAGCGGGCGGGTGGCCTTCTGGAAGTCCGCGACCTCGCCGAACAGCTCGTAGATGCGGCGCGAGACCCCGGCCTCACCGGCGAACAGCTGCTGCTCGATCTCGTCGATGTCGTTCTCGAGCCCTTCGACGACCGGCGCGTACGCGTCCACGATCGCGTCGAGCACCGCCCAGAGGATCGCCTGCGGGCCCACCCGCAGCAGGTCGGGCTTGGCGCGCAGCCTCGACACGCTGCGCGCCAGGTACCGGGAGTCGATGTCCGAGACGTGGTTGATGCCGATCAGGAAGTCGGGCCCGACGAAGAAGTGGATCTCGCCGAACGCGACCCTCTCCTCGGCGTCGACGTACACCGCCGGGCGCACGACGACGAACAGGGTCGTGCCGTAGCGCTCGAGCTTGGCGCGCTGGTGGCCGTGGCCGGCGTCCTCGACGGCGAGCTCGTGCAGGTCGAACCGGGCGGCCAAGGAGGCGAGCTCGGCCTCGTCGGGCTCGCTCAGCACCATCCAGGCGGTGCCGTGCGTCTCGGCGAGCGCCGCGTAGGTCTCGTCGAGCGTGTCGGGGCTCGCGGCGACTCGTCCGTCGACGTAGACGTCGTTGATCAGCAGGGGCATCCAGCCAGTGTCGCAGCCCGGCGGGCCGGGGTCGGGACGGGAAGGGGACGGAGGCGGCTCAGCGGCCGTTCTTGACGTGCTGCGCGATCGTCGCGGCCGAAAGGGCCGTGTTGTACGCGGCCGTGTCGTCGAGGCTGCCGCCGAAGAAGTAGTTCGCGGAGCTCGCGGGGATGTTCGGCCAGCCGGCGAGGTTGTCGTAGCCGACGCGCCAGTAGCCGGTGTTCGGCTCGCCCGGCGCGTTCGACAGGGTGCCCACGACCGCGCCGTCGACGTAGAGGGTCAGCACGCCCGCCGCGGTGACGGTGCCGGCGACGTGGTGCCAGGCTCCGTCGCGGTAGGTCTTGGTGGTGCTGACGGTCTTGGTGCCGCCGTTGTAGGTGCCGAAGGTGATCACGCCGGTGCCCGAGACCCACAGCTGGCGGTCGTACGAGCCAGACAGGCCGCTGGCCTGGTTGCCGAAGCCGATGATCTTGCCGCCGGTGCTGTTCGTGGGCAGGTTGATCCACGACTCGACGGTGAAGGCGGTCGGGGCCTGCACGGCGGGGGCGTTGGTGGTGACCTGGCCGGAGGTGCCGTTCAGCGTCACGTAGGGGCTGGAGCCGCAGGCTCCGGCGACGCGGGTGACGCCGGCCGACAGGGTGCCGGCACGGCCCGCGGACGAGCTGTCGACGATGGCGGTGCCGGATCCCTCGTTGTAGCCGTACGAGAAGACGGGCGAGTCGGTGACCGCGGGCATCAGGCAGTCGTAGGCCGAGGCCGCGGCGAAGCTGCTCGTCTTGTTCGCGGCCTGCGACGAGAAGGCCGCACCGGCCCCGCCCGAGACGACGAGCGTGAGGGCGAGCCCGCCGACGAGGCCGGCGACGGCGAAGGTGCCGGCGGCGCCGCGCAGGCGGTGGAGGTGGCGCTCACGCCGGTGGGCGAGGCGGAGGCTGCGACGCGAGGCCGGGTCGACGGCAGCGACGGAGGCGAGGACGAGCCCCGTGGAGACGGTGACCGTGGAGGTGCCCGAGACCGAGGCGCCGGAGGTGCCGGTCGCGGAGGAGGTGCCGGTCACGTCCTCGGGAGCGCTGGCGGCGCCTCCTTCGCCCCGGCCCTCGCCCTTCAGCTCGCGGCGCAGCGAGCGGTCGGCCTGCGCGCCGAGCACGAGGAGCATCAGCGCGCTGCCCGTGACGAGCAGGTGGCCCCACTGGTGGCCGGCGGCCCAGACGAAGGGGGTGCCGATGTACGGCACGCGGAGGTAGCCGACGCCGACGACGGCGCTGCGGTCGATCGGGGTCGAGTCCGCGGTGGGGTTCGCGTCGCCCTTGGTGACGATCTGCGTGCCCTGGCCGTTGTCGTCGTAGCGGTGCAGGCGAAGGTGGTCGGCGTGGTCGGGGTCCTGGAACAGGAGCACCTGGCCGCGGTGGATGGACGACTCCGCGACCGGACGGGCGACGACGACGTCCCCGGGGTGGATGCGCGGCTCCATCGAGCCGGTCATGACGGTGGTGGGGGTCCAGCCGATCACGGCGGGGACGGCGGCCCAGAGCAGCAGGCCGACCAGGGTGCCGAGCACGGTGCGCGAGAGGATGCCGACGACGATGCGGAGCCAGCCGAGGCGGGCGCTGGCGGTGCCGCTGGTGCTGGTCTCGTGGCCGCGGGCGCCGACGGCCGCGACGGAGGCGGTGGCCGGGTGACGGGGGACGTCGTACGTGGTCATGGCGTCCTCCTGTCTGGTCGGTGCGGGTGCCGGCGCTGGTGGGGCGCGGGAGCGGTGCTGGCGGGGCTGGGCTGGGCTGGTGCTGGCGGGGCTGGTGGTGCGCTGCGCCCCAGGGGGCCGCGGGTCATCGGGCGACCCACGGACCCCTGCGTCGACGGTCCGGGCCGTCGTGGTGCGCGCCCGGCTGGTGACCGGGCAGGTGGCCCGCCGGCGGGTTCGGGAAGCCGGCGGAGCTGGCCCGTCGACGCCCACGGGGGAGGAAGGCGGCGACGGGGTCGTGCCCCGTCGCCGCCCGGGGGGAGGGAGGCGACGGGAGTCGAGGCGGCTCTAGCTGTTCTGGGCTTCCCAGGTGAGGCCGAGCGAGGCGGTGCCGGACTGCGTCGTGTTGGGCGCAGCGTTCGAGACCGTGTACGAGACCTGGTAGACGCGGGTCTCCGAGGTCGTGGTCTGGGTGCCGGTGGTGCCCGTGGGGGCCCAGTTGCCGACGCCGTTGCTGAAGTTCGTGTAGCTCGTGCCGAAGCCGGCGAGCGTGCCGTTGTACAGCGACGAGCCGGCGGCGAGGGGGGTGAAGCCCGAGCAGGAGCCGAAGCCGCCGCCGGTGCCCTGCACGACGCTGAGCGTGATGTTCGAGGCGAGGTTGTTCGTCGTCGCGGCGGCGGTGCCGTAGAGCTTGACGGTCGAGGCGAGCGTGCCGGTCGAGGTGACGGCGATGCAGTTGGTGCCGGTCGAGCCGGGCTTGAGGTTGGTGGCCGTGAACAGCGCGGTGTTCGAGTCGTCGTCGGTCAGGGCGACGGAGCCGGCGGTCCAGTTGCTGGTCGGGTTGACCGTGGTCGAGGAGAAGGCCGAGTACGAAGCCTGCGAGACGACGACGCCGCTGGCGACGAGGGCGGCGGGGATGGCGATCCAGGCGGCGAGGCGAGCGGCGCGGGGGGTGGGACGGGACATCGTGGGCTCCAGGGGGTGAGAAGTGGTGGTGAGTCAGTTCGGGAAGTTCGTGGGGGCTGAGCATCTCGATCTCCGTGTTTCCCGGTTGTCGAGAGGTTCGGTGTCCGTGTGGCTCGGTGCCCAAGTGGTACGACAATCAAGTTATTCGGGTGTCGAGTAGCTTGCAAGCCGAGGGATGCCCCCAGTGGTGGGGGGTACCTTTTCTGTCGTGTTGCTCGACGACCGAGCTATAGTGAGGCGACGACCATCGCTCGGACTCACCGACCGCACGCGATCCCTTCTTCTTCCGCCGCACCTCCTCCCCCTCTGGAGCGCACGCATGACCGACATCTCTCCCCAGCCGGCCGCCGGCACCGCTCCTCCCCTCGGCGACGACGGCCTCGTCGACGTCGACGACGTCCTCGGCGCCTTCTCGACGCTCCTCGCGCAGAACGCCCGTGTCGAGCGGCTCGTCGCGACCCACTTCGGCATCGGGACGACCGACCTCACCTGCCTCGTCTTCGTCGCGAACAACCCCGAGAGCACCCCGAAGCTCGCCGCCGAGGCGCTCGAGCTGTCGACCGGGGCGACCACCAGCCTCATCGACCGGCTCGAGAAGGCCGGCTTCGTCTCCCGTCGTGCGCACCCCACCGACCGCCGCAGCGTCGTGCTCGAGCTGGCCCCCGAGGGCCAGGCCGCCGTCGCCGAGACGGGTGAGTTCTACCGCAGCGCCTTCCGCGACGCGATCGACCCGCGCCAGCTCGACTTCCTCGCGTCGGTGATGCGTGCGATCGGCGACTCCCTCACGCGCCGGGCAGTCGACGACGGCACGACGGGCGCGCAGGCCTCGAGCTGACGGGCAGGCCGTACGCGGCCCTCATCTGGGTCGCCTGCGCGTGCCCGGTCGTAGGGTGGCGCGATGACTCCCTCCGACGTGCTCATCGAGGCGTTCGACCGCCTCCCCGCCATCGCCTCCGCCGCCGTGGACGGCCTCTCGGTCGACGACCTGGCCTGGCGCCCGGACTCCGAGGCGAACACCATCGCCTGGCTCGTCTGGCACACCGCCCGCGGGCAGGACGTGCAGATCGCCGACCTCGCCGCCTCCGACCAGGTGTGGACCACCGACGGCTGGGCCGACCGCTTCGCGCTCCCCTTCGACGACGCCGAGATGGGCTACGGCCAGTCGCCCTCGGAGGTGGGCGAGGTGCGTGCCGAGCCGCACCTCCTCGTCGCCTACCTCGAGGCCGTCACGCTGCGCACCCGCGGCTACCTCGAGGGGCTGGACGCCGCCTCGTACACGGACGTCGTCGACGACGCGTGGGACCCGCCCGTCACCGCTGGCTCGCGCCTCGTGAGCATCCTCGGCGACTGCATGCAGCACCTCGGCCAGGCGTCGTACGTGCGCGGGCTGCTCGACCGCCGCTAGCCCCCGTGCACGTCCGCGCATGCCCGCGCGGCTGGCTGCCCCGTACCGACGCGAAAGCGACGAACCTCCGTGATGTTCCACGGAGGTTCGTCGCTGTCGAGTCGCTCAGCGCCCGTCAGGGCCCCGAAGGAGGTGCGGTGCGGCCTAGACGCCGGCCAGCTGGTCGACGAGGGCGTCGCCCGAGCGGGCGTCGATCATCTCGGCCTCGATCTCGGCGCGGTCGAGCAGCTCCTCCATGCGGCGGCGACGGGGACGCGTGATCAGCGTGACGACGGTGCCCTCCTTGCCGGCACGGCCGGTGCGGCCCGAGCGGTGCAGGTACGTCTTGTACTCGTCGGGCATGTCGGCCTGGACGACGAGCTCGATGTCGTCGACGTGGATGCCCCGCGCGGCGACGTCGGTCGCGACGAGCACGTTGACCTTGCCGCTGGTGAGCAGGCCGAGGTTGCGCGTGCGGCGGGCCTGGTTCAGGTCGCCGTGCAGGCTGGTGGCGCGGATGCCCGCGTCCTCGAGCTGGTCGGTGAGCTGCTCGGCGAACGCACGGGTGCGCGCGAAGACGAGCGTCTTGCCGGGGCCCGACGCGAGCTGCTCGATGACGGCCGTCTTGTCGCGCTGCTCGATGACGAGCACGCGGTGGTCGATCGTCGAGCTGGCCTGGTCCTCGCCGGCGACCTCGTGCACGGCGGGCTTCACGAGGAACTCGTCGACGAGCTTCGCCACGCCCTTGTCGAGGGTCGCGCTGAAGAGCAGCTTCTGGGCACGGTCGCCGTTGGGCTTGACCTGGGCGGTCTCGCGGATGATGCGCTGCACCGGCTCGAGGAACCCGAGGTCGCACATGTGGTCGGCCTCGTCGAGCACGGTGATGACGACCTCGCTGAGGTCGAGTCGGCCCTGGTCGATCAGGTCCTCGATGCGGCCGGGGGTGCCGATCACGATGTCGACGCCGCGGTTCAGCGCGCCGACCTGGCGGGCCTGGGGCACGCCTCCGTAGACCTGCGTGGTGAACAGGCCGACCGAGCGGGCGATGGGCTGCACGGTGCGGTCGATCTGCATCGCGAGCTCGCGCGTCGGGGCGAGGATCAGCGCA
The DNA here is from genome assembly GCF_963515265.1 of uncultured Frigoribacterium sp. Classification (NCBI taxonomy): domain Bacteria; kingdom Bacillati; phylum Actinomycetota; class Actinomycetes; order Micrococcales; family Microbacteriaceae; genus Frigoribacterium; species uncultured Frigoribacterium sp. Next base: position 493 of record NZ_CAUPYL010000004.1, on the reverse strand, counting down.
CGGGGCCGACGGCCCATCTTGCGGTTCTTCGCGCCGTTGTTCTCCATCAGCTTCTCGACGAGCGGCGCGCCGAAGGCGATGGTCTTGCCGGAGCCGGTGCGACCGCGGCCGAGGACGTCACGACCCGCGAGCACGTCGGGGATCGTCGCGGCCTGGATCGCGAACGGGGCGGCGGCGCCCATCGAGGCCAGCTGGCGCTCGATGTTGTCGCCGAGGCCCAGGTCGCCGAAGCTGACGCCCTCGACGTCCTGCGCCGTGAGCACCTCCGCCTGGAGCTTCTCGAGCTTGACGTCGTCCTCGGGCGAGTAGTGCGTGCCCTGGTCGCGCTTCGGGTAGAAGTCAGATCGATCGTTGCGCTCGGCAGCGCCGGGGCCGCGGTCGCCGCGGTCGAAGCTGCGGGGGGCGCGATCGTCGCGGCCGCCACGGCTGTCGCGGTCGAAGCTGCGGGGCGCACGATCGTCGCGGCCGCCACGGGCGTCGCGGTCGTACGAGC
>NZ_CAUPYL010000003.1:0-57622 GCF_963515265.1 uncultured Frigoribacterium sp. | reverse complement strand
CCGTCCAGGACGAGATGCTCGTCGGCGTCGCGAAGATCACCGTCGCCACCGAGTAACTCTCTCCCGCACGGTGTCGACCGCGCCGGTGCTGCGCCGTACCTCGTAGGGCCGGCATCCCGGTGGAACCCCATCCCGCTTCGTGAGCGGGATGGGGTTTTTCCGTGCGCCCGGGCGGGCCTCAGGCCCAGCGCCGCCTCAGCCAGCCCAGGGCGGCCGCGGCCTCTCGCCGTTGGAACTCCCGGAGGGTCGGCATGTCCGCCGGTGCGGGCGTCTGCAGCGCATCCGTCCACGAACCGGCGAGGCCGGCGAGGACCGCGTCGACCGCCTCCGGCGGCACCTCCCGCAGGGAATCGTGCAGGAGGTGCCCCTCCACGTCGCTGCGCGGGTCGCGCACGAGCACGTCGAGCAGGTAGGTCACCGAGTCGAACCACGGCGCGCCGACCGAGGCCCACGGCCAGTCGACCAGCCACACGCGCGAACTGGCGTCGAGGAGGAGGTTGTCGGCACGGCAGTCGAGGTGCACCAGGTGCTCCCCCGCCGCTGCGCCCGGGAGCTGCGCAGAGGCGTCGCGCAACTGGTCGAGGTGCGCAGTGGTCCAGGGTCCGAGCTCTCCGGTCACCCCGGCCTCGCTCAGGCGCTCCCAGCTCGTGGAGTCGGGCGTGAGCTCGTTCGAGAGGCGCGGCAGTAGCGAGGCCTCGGTGATGCGGGGCAGGCCGGCCAGCGCGTCGAGCACGAGCGTCGTGTCCTCCGGCCCGGGGTGCCGGCCGTCGACGTCCTCGAACGCCACGACGACCCAGCCGTCCTGCTCGACCGTCGCGACCACTCGGGGTGCCGACACCGACGCGGGCAGACCCCGGACGACCATCGCCTCCCGCCGATGCAGCTCGTGGGTGCCGGCGTTGCGCGATCGACTCACCGACTTCGCGAAGACTCGCCGTCCGCTGCGGAGCACCAACCGATCGGCACTGCCGGACGAGAACCCTCCCGGCTGGCTCGCCGCCTCCTCGACCTGGTCGCCCAGCGCCTCCTCGAGTGCACGGCGCACCGTGGTGGGCACCTCCGCCCAAGTCGTCCTGGTCACGTCCGCTCCTCTCGGTGAGATGCCTCGACCGGGACGACATGCCCTCGGGCCCCCGGGCACGTCGTCCCTTTCCGGTGTTCCTCGCGCCTTCGCCGTCCCGTCCCGTGCCGTGCTCGCGCCTTCCCCGCTCGACGACGGTCAGCGGCGGGTCACTCGTCTGTGTCGACCGCCCCGGCAGGACGCCGTCGTCGAAGGAGGCGGGCGAGCACCGTGCCCGCGATCCAGACGCCCGCGAGGACGACGAAGGCGACCCACATCGGCTCCTCGAGCCGATCGGCGACGAACCAGAACAGGGCGCCGCCGACGAAGACCAGCAGCAGGTTGGTCACGACCTCCCTGAAGGGCAGCCACGGTGACGACGGCTCGACGACTTCACGGACCTCGACGGGGCGAGCACTCGGCAGGTCTCTCGCATCGCTCATGGACCGAGGATGCCAGACGTCAGGAAGTGAGGAGGCGCCGCTCGCCACCCGACACTCGACGGACTCGACGGGATGCGGAACGTGAACCGGGCCCCGTGCGGCCGCACGTTCGCGACGTCGATCGTCCCGCCGTGCAGCTCGACGACGCGTCGGGTGATGGTCAGGCCGAGGCCGTGCCCGGGCCCGTCGCGCCGGCGTGACCGGTCCGCTCGCCAGAGGCGGTCGAACACCGACCCGAGGTCCTCTTCGCGGATGCCGACCCCGTCGTCCTCGACGTCGACCTGGACCGAGCCGTCCCCGGGCAGGAGGCTGACGACCACCCTGCGGGGGCGACCGTGCACGAGGGCGTTGTCGAGCAGGTTGCCCACGACCTGGCGCATGAGCACGGGATCCGCGACGACGACCACGCGGAGGGGTCCTCGGTACTCGACCACCGGCCCCTGCAGCCGCCGCGCGTCGACGGACTCCTCCAGCAACGCCGCGAGGTCGACCTCCTGCGGCTGCAGCCTCAGCTCCCCTGCGTCGGACGACGCGACCGTCCGCAGGTCGTCGATGAGACGCTCGAGGTGCTGGGCCTCGCGGCCGATCACCCTGACGACCTCGTCCTTGTCGGAGACCACCCCGTCGTCCCAGGCCTCGGCCCAGCCGCGGATGCTCGTCAGCGGGGTCCTGAGGTCGTGGGCGATGTCGGCCGTCAGCTGGTCTCGTTGCTGCCGCGCCTGCTCGAGACCGTCCGCGAGCTCGTTCACCGCGCTCCCGAGCCTCGAGATCTCGTCCTGCCCCGACTCCGGTGCGCGAGCGGCGTGCTGCCCTGCCGTGAGCCGTTCGGTGACGAGCTGCAGGCGACGGATGCGACGGACCGCCTGGCCGCTCGCGACGAGCACGAGGGCGCCGCTGAGCGCGACGAGGCCGATGACGACCGCCGCGATCCGGGCGAGGGAGTCGGTCGTCAACGAGTCCAGAGCCGGCCGGGCGCCGTCGACCGGCGAGGTGACCAGGTAGGCGCGGGGCGGGACGAGGTCCTCGTTGATCGTCGTCCAGGCCCTCGTGACGCAGCTCCTCGTCCGCTGCAGCGTCTCCAGGGGGACCGCCTCGTCGCCTCCGACGACGCGGAGCGAGATCCCCTCGGCGGCACCGGGCGACACGAGGTCGAGCTGGACCGCGCTGACGGAAGTGATGGACTGGACGGCCAGGCACTCGTTCGTCTGCGCGGTGAGCAGGCCGAGGGCCGCCTGCTCGGGGCCGTGCGGTGCCGTGTAGGCCTCGGTCTCGCAGCCGGGCGGGAACGCACCCGAGACGACCGCCCGGCCGTTCGGCCAGAGCGAGACCGACGACGACGGCAGCCCTGCGCAGTCGGCGACCGCCTCCGCCGCTGCACGGGACGACCGTGCCTGCGACTCGTCGAGCACCATCGCGCCCGCGACCGTCGTGCTGATCGGGCTCAGCGTGTCCGCGAAGGTCTCCGAGAGCGGGTCGACCGGCGTGCCGGGCAGCTGGGGCACGGGCCGCGACGCGTCGGTGTCGCCGATGGTCCGGCCGTCGACGTCGAGGAGGACGAGGCGCCGATCGAACCGGTCGCCGAGCCGGTCGAGCTCCGTCGCGACGTCGGCCCAGCTCTGCTCCCGGCCTGCCCAGCTCCGCACCGCCGCCACGATGTCCTGGTCGGTGCGGGCGTCCCGGTCGATCTGGACGGCGTCCCGGCGGGTGACCGCCGTCGAGACGATCCACGTCGTGCCCGCGATCGAGAGGGTCACGATGACGATGCCGATCGCGAGGAAGCGGACGAGCAGGCTACGACGCACGAGGCCCCGTCTCCCCGGTCGAGGAGAAGCGGTACCCGACGCCGTAGACGGTCTCGATGCCGCAGGGCGCCTCCGAGTCGAGCTCGAGCTTCGCCCTGAGGTTCTTCACGTGGGCGTCGATGGTCCGCTCCGTGATGAAGCGGCCGTCACCGTGCAGGGCGACCAGCAGCTGCCCTCGGCTCAGCACGCTCCCCGCTGCCGACATCAGCGCCCTCAGCAGGTCGAACTCGGCACGCGTGAGGTCCACGAGTCGGCCGGAGGTCCGCGTCTCGCGCCGCGCCGGGTCGAGGGAGACGTCCCCGGCGCGGAGCACGCCGTCCACACGCTGGGGCGCGCTCCGCCGCAGCAGCGCCCGGACCCGGGCGAGGAGCTCGCGCGGGCTGTACGGCTTCGTGAGGTAGTCGTCCGCGCCGTGGTCGAGGCCGAGCAGCAGGTCGTTCTCCGCCACGCGGGCGGTGACCATCAGGATCGGCAGCTCCGACCCCTCCTCACGGAGGCGGGTGCTGACCTGCAGGCCGTCGAGGCCCGGGAGCATCACGTCGAGCACCAACAAGGAGGCGCGGCCGTCCCCCACGCTCTCGAGCGCGCGGACGCCGTCGGAGACCACCTCGACCTCGCGCCCCTCGCGTTCGAGGTAGCGCCGGAGCAGCTCCCCCTGGAGCTCGTCGTCCTCTGCCACCACTATCCGCGCCACGTGAGCCACGCTACGGGGCCGTGAGCCCGGCGATCGTCCTGCTACGGCTCTTCTCACCGAACCGGCACGGCGAGCGCACAGGTCCTTCACACTCCTGGCCGACGCTGAGATCTCCCCAACCGAAAGGACCGACATGTCCCTCACCAAGATCAGCGCCGTCGTCGGCGGCGCACTCGTCCTCGGAGGCGCCGCCGTCGCGGGTCTCTCGATGTCCGCCCAGGCTGCCGAGGCTCCCGCCACCAGCGCGGCGAGCACGGGCGCCCAGGCTCAGGTCTCGTCGACGACGTCGACCGGCACGGCGGCGAACGAGGTCACGAAGGCGCTCGACGCCGCGGCGATCCAGGAGTACGGCACCCCGGCCAGGGAGTCGCTCGCCTACCTGGCCGCGGCCGACCCGGCGAACGACCTGTACCTCCGGTGCATCGCCGATCGCACGGTCTCGGCGACGGGCAGCGCGACCGCGATCACGGAGACCGCGGACTCGTCGTCGCTGACGCGGCCCGCGACGGCGGCCGAGACCGCGGTCGGCGAGCAGGCCGAGGCGTTCTGCGCACCGCTCGAGCCGGCACCGCCGTGGGAGCTGGACCGCAGCAACCCCGAGGCACCGGCGTTCGCCGCCGAGGTCGTGGAGCGCCTGGAGGCGGCCGGGGTCACCGAGGTGGCCGTCGCTCCGGACGACGGCGGCGACCGCGTCGGCATCGAGTTCGGCGGCGCCGGGAACGACGCCTCCTCGATCTCGAAGGGCACGGAGCTCCTGCCCTCGGTCGCGCTCGAGGTCGCCCGGGGCTGAGCTCCGCTCCCCCGCTGACCCGTTGACCCGTTGACCCGCAGGGCCGTCGCCGACACCGGCGGCGGCCCTGCGGCGTCAGCCCTGCGGCGCCAGCCCCGCAGCGCCAGCCCCGCAGCCTCAGCCCTCCCGGCGCAGCCAGAAGTCGACCGCCTCCGCCGACGGGCGCGACGTGACGGAGGTGACGTCGCCGAGCTCGAGGACGCTGTCGGGCGCCTCCTGCAGGGTCGGCCATCGTTCACGGTCGGCTCCGTTCGGATCGCCGCGGGTGACGAAGTCGAGCCAGTACCCCGTCATCTCCGACTCGAGCCGGCGGTCGACGGTCGTGTAGTCGATGTCGCCGTCGGCGCCGAGGTTGCCGTACGCGTACATCACCTCGGACCCGTGGTACGCGCCGAAGCGCTCGAGGTCCGGGTCCGGGGGGACGCGCGTGAACCAGTACGGATAGACCGGCGACTCCCCCGACCGGGCGGCCGTCAGGCCCCACTTCCGCATCGGGGCGGTCATGGACTGGTCGGTGCCGGACCGGATCCGCGACTCGACCACCTCCTCGTCGCCTCCCGGGTACAGCGCGAGGAACTCGTCGGCGTCGTCCCCGTACTCGTCGCGGGCCTCCCGGGCCCACGTCGCCGGGTCCGAGTCGACCCCGCCGACCAGGTCGAGGGACGTCTCGTCGGCGTTGCTGCCGAGCAGCAGGGGGACGTCGTTCTGCAGCCCCGCCTCGTAGAGGGCAGACGGGGTGTCGGGCAGCACGGCGTCGCCCACGACCGGCCACCAGTGCGTCGTGAGGTCCGCGGCCGCCGCGGCCTCGGCGATGCGCTCGGCCGGCATCTCGCGCATCTCGCGCATCTCCGCGAGGGTCGCGCCGCCGAGTGCGTCGCTCAGGCCGCGAGCGGCCTCGCGCGCGTGCTCGGCGTCGTCGTAGAGGTCGCCCCCGTCGCGGTCGCCCGCGCTGCCCAAGCACCCCCCGCTCTCGCCGATGAGTCCGTGCACGAGGCCCGTGGCCAGGGGCGAGACGCCCAGGATGCACGCGGATCCCGAGCCCGCCGACTCCCCCGCGACGGTGACCTGCCCCGGGTCCCCGCCGAACTCGCCGATGTTGTCGTGCACCCACTGCAGGGCGGCCAGCTGGTCGAGCAGGCCCTGGTTGCCCGGGGTCTCGCCGCCGAGGGCGTCGCCGGCCAAGGCTGTGCTGTCCAAGAACCCGAACACGCCGAGCCGGTAGTTGATCGTGACGACCACGGCTCGGCCGGTGGAGGCGAGGGCCGTCCCGTCGTAGGCAGGCAGCGCACCCGAGCCGGCGACGAACGCGCCGCCGTGCAGGTAGACGAGCACGGGCAGGGGCGCAGGAGGCGCCTCCGACGGTCTCCAGACGTTCAGCCGCAGGCTGTCCTCGTCGGTCGTGTACCCGCCCAGCAGGGTCTGCTCGAGCGGCAGGTCGAGCACGCGGGTCGCGGCCCGGGTGACGACGCTGGGCTCGGCCTGGACCACGGAGGTGCCGAAGTCGTCGGCGACGAGGGTCTCGGATCGTGCGGGGGCCGGCTGCGGCGCCTCCCACCTCAGGTCGCCGACGGGCGGGGCGGCGTAGGGGATGCCCGCGAAGGCGTCCACCCTGGCGCTCGTGTCGTGCACCCCGACCACGTCGCCCTGGGCGGTCGTCACGGGGTCCGTGTGGGGGCCGTCCAGGATCCGGGTGCCGACGATCGGCCCCGCCGCCAGGGCCACGCCGCCGGTGAGCCCGGCCACCGCGACCCACGCCGCGCCGCGGACGAACCACCGACGACGTCGCCACGTCCGCGAGAGGAGCGCGGCCGCCGCGACGGTCGCGGCCACGAGCAGCCACCCCCACCACGGAGCCTGGTTCAGCCAGGCGACCACCGCGCCGACCAGCGCCACGGCTGCGGTCGGCAGCCACCACCTCCTGCCGTGTGATCTGCTGCGTGTTCCGTCCTGCGTCCTCTTCGTCACCCTGATCCCTTCGATTCGGTGCGTACTCGATACGAAACGTACTCGATACGACATGCATCCAAACTGGGGAAGCCGCGGGTCAGGGCGCATAGGCTCGTCCCGTGAACGACGGAGAAACCCCCTCGGTGCGCCGGCGGACCGACACGCGGCGTCGCCTCCTGGCGGCCGCGGCCGACCTGTTCGAGGCGAGCGGCACGATCGGCCAGAGCGTCGAGGCCCTCTGCGCGCGGGCGGGCTTCACCCGCGGGGCCTTCTACTCGAACTTCACCAGCGTCGACCAGCTCTACCTCGCGCTGCACGAGGAGCAGGCGGGCCGGGTCTGGCACCGCCTGGGGGCGGCCCTCGAGGCGCAGACGTCAGGTGAGGGGCGGCAGGGCTCCCTCGAGGAGGCGGTGGGCCACCTCCTGGACTCGCTGCCCGACAGCAGGGAGTGGTTCTCGTTGCGGTCGGTGCTGCTCGCACGGGCAGCGGCGGACCCCGTCTTCGCCGACCTGATGAGGATCGACGACGGCGCCGTCGCGGCCGAGCTGGGCGCTCGGTTCGTCGCCCTCGCCGCCGTCCACGGACGCGAGCCCGTTGTCGAGCCGGCCCTCCTGGCGAAGGCCGTGGTCGCCGCCCACGTGGGAGCGGTCGGCCAGGCGGCCGTCGATCCCGACGGCGTGCGGACGCAGGTCGTCGCCGTGACGGCGGTCATCCGCGGGCTGACGGTCGAGTCGGCTGCGCCGTAGGACTCGCCGCGGGTGCCGGGCGCCGTGCGCCGTGCACGGCACCCCGTCACGCCCTTGCGCCGCTCCGCACCCTGCGCCTAGCATCGGCGCGTACCTCGTCGCGAGCCGCGACGTCGGTGCGGCCACCTCACCGGCCGACCGGACGGCTCGCGGACACGGGGGCTCCCCGCACGGAAGACGGCCCATTGCGCACCAGCACCGGTACTGCGTCCACGACGCAGCAGCTGCCCTCGCACTGACTCCGCCCGTGCCCGCCCGCTGACCCGGGCGAGGCCGACGCTCCCCCGCCTCCGGCCGGGAGCGCGGTGGTGTCGTGCGCCGACACCACCCCCGGGAGCACCGTGCCCTCCACCCTCAGCACCACCACACCCGCACCGTCCGTCGTCCTCACCGACTGCTCGTTCGCCTGGCCCGACGGCGCCGTCGTCCTCGACCGCGTCACGACGGCCTTCGGGCGGGGCCGCACCGGCCTCGTCGGGTCCAACGGCGCCGGCAAGTCGACGCTCGTCCGCCTCGTCACGGGCGATCTCGCCCCCACCGGCGGGAGGGTCTCGACGACCGGCCCGGTCGACCTGCTGCCGCAGCGCCTCCGTCGCGGACCGGACGACACCGTCGCCGACCTGCTCGGCATCCGTCCGCGGCTCGACGCCCTGCACGCGATCCTCGGCGGCGACCCCGACCCGCGGCACTTCGACGCCCTCGGCGACGACTGGGATGTCGAGGCCCGGGCCGTCGCCGCCCTCAGCGAGGTCGGGCTCGACCTCGACACCGGGGACCTGCTCCGTCCGGTCGCGACCCTGTCGGGCGGCCAGGCCGTCCTCACCGCCGTCACCGGCGTGCGGCTGCGCGACCGGCCCGTCGCCGTGCTCGACGAGCCGACGAACGACCTCGACCTGCGGTCGCGCGGGCTGCTGCTCGACCTCGTCGATCGCTGGCGTGGCACCCTCGTCGTCGTGAGCCACGACCGCGAGCTGCTCGAGCACGTGGACGAGATCGCCGAGCTGCGCGACGGCTCGATCCGCACCTCGGGCGGGACCTGGTCCGACTTCGAGCAGCGCCTGGCCGTCGAGCGGTCGGCGGCCGAGCGCGACCTGCGCGACGCCGATCAGCTGCTGCGCGCCGAGCGGCGACAGCGCATCGAAGCCGAGACGACGATCGCCCGGCGGGCGCGCGCCGGGCGACGCTCGGCGGAGTCGATGCCCGCGATCATCGCCCACGCGAGGAGGAACAAGGCGGAGACGACCGCGGGCCGGCTGCGCTCGGGGCACGGGGACGCGGAGGCGCGGGCCAGGGACCAGGTCGACGTCGCCTCACGAGCGGTGAGGGACGACGACGCCGTCCGGGTCGACCTCCCCGATCCGGCGATCCCGGCGGGACGACGCCTCGCGGAGCTGACCGTGCGGGGCAGGACCACCGTGCTGCAGGGGCCGGAGCGGATCGCGGTCGTCGGCGCGAACGGCACGGGCAAGACGACGCTGCTCGAGCAGCTCGTCGGCACCCCCGGCGCGCGGCCGCACCCCCTGGTCGACACGGGGGCGACGTCGTTCACCGAACGGGTCGCCTGGCTGCCCCAACGTCGTGACGGGCTGCTCGCCGACGACGACACCGTCCTCGAGCACGTCGCCCGCGCCGCTCCCGCCGTGCCCGACCGTGAGCTGCGCAACGCCCTCGCGCGTCTCCTCGTCCGTGGCTCCGTCGTCGACCGGACGACGGCCACACTCTCTGGAGGAGAACGTTTCCGCGTGGCCCTCGCGGGCCTGGTGCTCGCCGACCCGGTCCCCCAGCTGCTCGTGATCGACGAGCCGACGAACGACCTCGACATGACGACGACCGACCACCTCGTCGACGTGCTCGCCGCCTGGCGCGGAGGCCTCGTGGTCGTCAGCCACGACGAGAGGTTCCTCGACCGGCTGGGGCTGCACGCCCGCGTGGCCCTCGACTGACGGCGCCGTGACTAGCTGGGCATGTCCACGAACCGCGAGAACATGCCGTGGAACGCCACGGTGATCGTGTCCGTCGGGCCGTTGCGGTGCTTGGCGACGATGAAGTCGGCCTCGCCCTGGCGCGGGTTGTCCTTCTCGTAGGCGGACTCGCGGTGCAGCAGGATGACCATGTCGGCGTCCTGCTCGAGCGAGCCGGACTCTCGCAGGTCGCTGATGGCCGGCTTCTTGTCGGCACGCTGCTCGGGGCCACGGTTCAGCTGCGACAGCGCGATCACGGGCACCTGCAGCTCCTTCGCCATCAGCTTGAGCGCACGCGAGAACTCCGACACCTCCTGCTGACGGCTCTCGACGCGCTTGCCCGAGGTCATCAGCTGCAGGTAGTCGATCACCACGAGCTTGAGGTTGTGCTGCTGCTTCAGCCGCCGGCACTTCGCCCGGATCTCGACCAGCGTCATGTTGGGCGAGTCGTCGATGAACAAGGGCGCGTCGTTGATGCGACCGCGCACCTGCGCGATGTTGGTCCAGTCGCGGGCGTCGACGGTTCCCTTGCGCATGTTCTGCAGCGGCACGCTCGACTCGGCCGACATCAGGCGCATCGCGATCTCGCTGCGCCCCATCTCGAGCGAGAAGAAGACCGACGCCTGGCCGTGCTTGATCGACGCCGCCCGCGCGAGGTCGAGCGCAAGCGTCGACTTGCCGAGCGCGGGTCGCGCGGCCACGATGATCAGCTGACCGGGGTGGAACCCGTTCGTCAGCGCGTCCAGCTGCGCGAAGCCGGTCGGCACTCCGGTCATCTGACCGTCCCGGCCCTTGGCCGCCTCGATCTCGTCGATCGCGACCGTCACGGCCTCGTTCAGGGGCACGTAGTCCTCGGTTTGGACTCCCCCGGCGACGTTGTAGACCTCGGCCTGCGCGTTGTTGACGAGGTCGACGACCTCGCCCTCGCTCGCGTAGCCCATCTGCACGATGCGGGTGCCGGCCTCGACCAGGCGCCGCAGCACCGCCTTCTCGGCGACGATCGACGCGTAGTAGCCCGCGTTGGCGGCCGTGGGCACGACGCCGGTGAGCGTGTGGAGGTACTCCGCGCCTCCTGCCCTCGACAGGTCGCCCGACTTCATCAGCTCGTCGCTGACCGTGATGACGTCGGTGGGCTCGCCGTGCGAGTACAGGCCGAGGATCGCGTCGTAGATGACCTCGTGCTTCGGCACGTAGAAGTCCATGCCGCGGACGGTCTCGATGACGTCGGCCACCGCGTCCTTGCTCAGCAGCATGCCGCCGATGGTGCTCTGCTCGGCCAGCAGGTCGTGCGGGGGCACCCTGTCCATGCCCGTGCCCATGCCGCCGCGGTCGCTGCGCTGCTGCCGGTCGTTGTCGCCGGAGGTGCCGCTCGCGAGACCGAGGTGAGCGATCGACATGGGACCTCCTGCAAGGTGTTCGGGTGCGTGCCGGACGGCGACGGACGTCGTCCAGGACGGTTCTACAGCGAGCGACCGACATCCCTGTGCCGAGCCCCCGCGACCCCCGTCTGGCGAGCGCGGTATACCTTATGGACACCTAGTTCTCCACAGCAAATACACCTGTGGATAACTCTGGGGAGAACCGGTGAGAAACGCCGGGGGTGCTTGTTGACAACTGTGGATCGTCCTGTGGACAAACAGATACTTCACACCGACTAGGCACTCCTGACCTGGGGTTTATTTTCCCGCAGCCTGTGTGTAGAAAGTTCCTTGAACCGTGGGTTGAGAGTCCCGATTTGACTTCTGGCTGTGCACAGAGAAGTTGACAAGGAGGCGCGGCACCCGGTACGAGCGCAGCCCGCGTTCAGCTTGACGTAACCCCCTGTTCGGGGGCCGTTCCCCGCCTCCTGCGGGCCCCTGTCGGCCCACCTCGTGCCCTCCATGCCGCGTTCCGGACAAGATGGCGCGGCACGCGGGCGCATCCTGTCCGGAACGGAGCACGACGACCCGCGCCCGGAGGACGGCAGGCCGTCGAGCACACCCCGGGGGCCGGCTGACCCGCGCCCCGGGCACGCAGAAGAGCGGCGACCCCCGAGGGGGCCGCCGCTCTGCTGTGCTGAGGTGGTGCTGGCTGCTGACGCAGCGCGGGACTACTTCGCGCTGACCACCGTGAGGGTGATCGTCGCGACGACGTCCTCGCGCAGGCGCAGGGTCGCCTCGTGGTCGCCCACGAGCTTGATCGCGGTCGGGATCTCGACCTTGCGCTTGTCGATGGTCGCGACGCCCTGGGCGTTGACCGCGTCCGCGACGTCGCCGGGACGGACGGAGCCGAACAGGCGGCCGTCGGCACCGGTCTTGACCGTGAGGCGGATCTTCTGGGCCTCGAGGCGGGCCTTGAGGTCGTGCGCCTCCTCGATGGTCTTGAGCTCGCGGGTCTCGCGGGCGGTGCGGATCTGCTCGACCTGCTTCTCGCCACCACGCGACCACGCCACGGCGAAGCCCTGGGGGACGAGGTAGTTGCGGGCGTAGCCGTTCTTGACGTCGACGACGTCACCGGCCGAGCCGAGGCCGGAGACCTCGTGCGTGAGGATCACTTTGGACATGGTTGCTCTCTCTTCCGTTCGCCGCTGATCAGCGGCCGGAGCCGGCGTAGGGGAGGAGCGCCATCTCGCGGGCGTTCTTCACGGCACGGGCGATGAGGCGCTGCTCCTGGACGGAGACGCCGGTGATGCGACGGGCGCGGATCTTTCCACGCTCCGAGATGAACTTGCGGAGGGTCGCGACGTCCTTGTAGTCGATGACGCCGACGCGGATCGCCTTCGCGGGAGCGGCGTTCTTGCCGCCCTTGCCGCGGAGGGGCTTGCGGCGGTCGCCGCTGCTCTTTCCAGCCATTGTTTTTCTGCTTTCGAGTTCAGATGAAGAAGAAGTGAGGTGCGACGAGGCCTAGAAAGGCGTCTCGTCGTTGTAGGTGCCGCTGCCGCCGGGGGTGTTCCAGACGTCGCCGCCCTGGGAACCGCCGCCCTGCTGGCCGCCGCCCTGAGCCGGTGCGGACTGGCCCCACGGCTCGGACTGCTGGCCGCCGCCGACCTGGCCCTGCTGGCCGCCGCCACGGCCGCCCCCGAAGGAGCCACCGCCGCCGCCGCCCTCGCGGGACGAGGCCGCACGCGTGACCTGAGCGGTCGCGTAGCGGAGCGAGGGGCCGATCTCGTCGACGTCGAGCTCGAAGCTGGTGCGCTTCTCGCCCTCTTTCGTCTCGTAGCTGCGCTGCTTCAGACGGCCCTGCACGATGACGCGCGAGCCCTTCGTCAGCGACGACGCCACGTGCTCGGCGAACTCGCGCCAGACGCTGGCACGGAGGAAGAGCGCCTCGCCGTCCTTCCACTCGTTGGACGCGCGGTCCAACGTGCGGGGGGTCGACGCGATGGTGAAGTTCGCGACCGCGAGCCCGTTCTGCGTGTAGCGCAGCTCGGGGTCACTGGTGAGGTTGCCCACCACTGTGATGACGGTCTCGCCTGCCATCGGCTACTCGGCAGCCTTCGGTGCGGCGGGCGCGGCGGGAGCGGCGGGCGTCGCGGAGCCGGCAGGCGTCGCGGCACCGGCGGAGGCCGGTGCAGCAGCGGCGGCCGGAGCAGCGGCGGGAGCCTTGGCGGCCTTGCGGGCAGCCTTCTCGTCCGAGAGCTTCTTGGCCTCGGCGACCATCGCGATGGCCTCCTCGGCGCGCAGCACCTTGGTGCGGAGCACGGCCTCGGAGAGACCCAGCTGACGGTCGAGCTCGACCGTGGCGGCCGAGTTCGAGGTCATGTTGACGACGGCGTAGATGCCCTCGGTCTTCTTCTTGATCTCGTAGGCGAGACGACGACGACCCCAGATGTCGATGTTGTCGATCGTGCCGCCGTCGTTGCGGATGACGTTGAGGAACTTGTCCAAGCTCGGGGCGACGGTGCGCTCATCGATCTCGGGGTCCAGGATGACCATCAGTTCGTACTGGTGCATGACTAACCCACCTCCTTCGGACTTCGCGGCTACAGACGTTCTGCAGCAGGAGGGTGTTCATGACGTCGCGCCCGCCCGGGGGCAGACGCAACCTTCCCAGCGTAGCCGGTCGCCCCGCCCCGCACAATGCCGAGCCAGCCCGGCACCCGGCCAGCCCCGCACGATGCCGAGCCAGCCCGGCGCGCGGCCAGCGCGGCACCCGATCAGCGAGGCGTCCCGCGCCCGCCCTCGCCGGGGTCGTCCTCGAGCGTGGCCGTCGCCAGCTCCTGGGCCCTGGCCAGCGCCTCCTCGACCGTCGTCGTGCCGAGGAACATCTCGTCGAGCACCGGGTCGACGACCGGCTCGGCGTCGCCCCAGATGCCGGTCGGGGCCGGGATCGAGCGCCCCGACGCGACGACGTCGAAGAACGGCGCCACGTCGACGCCCTGGTCCGACCAGTGCTCGTAGTAGGCGGCCTGGGCGCCGAGCACCGCGGGCACGGCCGCCCCGTCGGCGCCGATGTAGCGGGAGCCGTCGGTCGAGCCGAGCCAGGCGAGCACCCGCGCCGTGGCGCCGAGGTGGGGCGTGTGCGCGTTGCCGGCCGCGACGATGCCGTTCGACACGCTGACGCGCCCCTCGGGACCGGCGGGCATGCGCGCGACCCCCCAGGTGAAGTCGGACCCGGCCGCGACCGGCGCCAGGCTGTACAGCCCCGACTGGAACAGCGCCATGTGGCCGGACGTGAACTGGTCGCGGCTGTAGTCCGGGTCGGCGTTGGTGAGCGACGCCGGGGGAGCGACCCGGTGCTGCTGCACCAGGTCGACCACGTACCGGAACGCGGCCTGCGCCTCCGGCGTGTCCAGCTCGAAGGAGGTGCCCGTCGCGTCCTCGAGGCTCGCCCCGTTCGACCCGAGGTAGTCGAGCCAGATCGCCTGCAGGTCCTCGCCGGCGTTGTAGCCGTACTGCACCGGCGTGCCGTCGAAGGCGGGATCGGCGGCGCTGCGGCCCTGGGCGTCGCGGGTCAGCTGCTCGAGCACCGGCAGCAGGGTGTCGCCCTCGCCGCCGCCGGGCGCCCAGGTCAGCTCGTCGAGCGCCGCGGGGTCGACGCCCGCCGCGGCGAGCAGGTCGGCGTTGTAGTAGAGCGCGACGCCCCCGTCGCTGAGCTGGGGCACGCCCCAGAGCCGGCCGTCGAGCGTGTACTGCTCGGTGACCTCGGGGCTCCAGGCGCGGTGCGCCGAGGCGCCGAGCACCCGGTCGACGTCGAGCAGGTCGCCCGCCTCGGCCTGGTCGGCGTAGGCGGCGCTGTTCAGCCAGTAGACGTCCGGGGCGCTGCCGTCGTCGACGTCCGACTCGAGGTCGGCGGCGTAGTCGGCGTAGGGCACCACCTCGACGTCCACGTCGATCGTCGGGTTGTCGCGCTCGAAGGTCGCGAACGACTTCTCGTAGCCGGCGGCGACGCCCTCGTCCCAGAGCCGCACGGTGACGGTCGTCCGACCGTCGCGGCCGGGGGCGGCCGTCGCGCCCTCGGACGAGTGGGAGGCGCCGAAGGCGGCGATGCCCGCTGCGGAGCCGGCGACCACGACGACGCAGACGGCGGCGGCGATCGTGACGGAGCTGGGTCGGGTGGGCACGACCCGACAGTACGGCCTAGGAGGCGCGCGTCGCCCACCAGGCCAGCAACCGGTCGGTCGCGACCTCGCTGCCGAGGGGCCCCTCCTCGGTGCGCAGCTCGAGCAGGAACCGGTACGCCTCGCCGACCTCGCGGCCGGGGGAGATGCCGAGCACGCGCTGGATGTCGTCGCCGTCGAGGTCGGGACGGAGCGAGTCGAGCGCCTCGCGCTCGCGCAGGTCGGCGATGCGGGCCTCGAGGTCGTCGTAGGCGAAGCCGAGCCGGTCGGCCTTGCGCTTGTTGCGGGTCGTCACGTCGGCACGGGTCAGCATGTGCAGGCGCTCGAGCTCGTCGCCGGCGTCGCGGACGTAGCGGCGCACCGCCGAGTCGGTCCAGGCGCCCTCGGTGTACCCGAAGAAGCGGAGGTGCAGCTCGATCAGACGGGACACGGCCTTGGTCGTGTCGTTGTCGAACCGGAGGGCGCGCAGGCGCTTGCGGGCCAGCTTCGACCCGACGACGTCGTGGTGGTGGAACGTGACGACACCGCCCGGCTCGAGCCTGCGGGTGTCGGGCTTGCCGCAGTCGTGCAGCAGCGCGGCGAGCCGGAGGGTCAGGTCGGGCGCCTCGCCCGGGTGCCGCTCGCGCTCGTAGCCGATGGCCTGGTCGAGCACCGTGAGGCTGTGCTCGTAGACGTCCTTGTGGTGGTGGTGCTCGTCGACCTCGAGGCGCATCGCCGCGAGCTCGGGCAGGACGTGGTCGGCGAGGCCGGTGTCGACCATCAGCCGGACGCCGTCGCGGGGCGTGTCGGTGCGGAGCAGCTTCGAGAGCTCGTCGGCGACGCGCTCGACCGAGACGATCGACAGGGTGGAGGCGCGGGCCGAGATCGCCTCGCGCACCTCGTCCGACACCGAGAAGCCGAGCTGCGCGACGAAGCGTGCGGCGCGCATCATGCGGAGCGGGTCGTCGCGGAACGAGTCGACGGCGCTGCCCGGCGTGGCGAGACGGCCGGCCAGCAGGTCCTCCACGCCGCCCGACGGGTCGACGAGCACCCGCTCGGGCAGTCGCAGCGCCATCGCGTTGACGGTGAAGTCGCGCCGCACGAGGTCGCCCTCGAGGGTGTCGCCGAACTCGACGACGGGCTTGCGGGTCTCGCCGTCGTAGACGTCGCTGCGGTACGTCGTGATCTCGACGACCTCGCCGTCGACGCGGGCGGCGATGGTGCCGAACTGACGCCCGACGTCCCAGTGCGCCTCGGCGAGGGGCACGACGATCTCGAGGATCTCGTCGGGGGAGGCATCGGTGGTGAAGTCGAGGTCGTTGACCCGGCGGCCGAGGAACGCGTCGCGGACCGGGCCGCCGACGAGGGCGAGCTCGTGGCCGGCCGCGGCGAACGCGGCGGCGAGCTTCTCGATGCGGGGGGCGGCGGCCAGTCGGTCCAGTCGCTCGACTGCGGAGGCGACGGTGTCCATGACCGACCACTTTGCCACAGTGCGCCCGGCGCACCGGGCGGCGGGCGCCTCCTCCCCAGGGCTGAGGCCGTCCGTCGTCGGTCGCGTCTCGGGACCCTCACCGCGACCAGGGGGTCTCGATTGCCTAGACTCGGCATGCTCGTCGGCCGTCCCGCGCCGGCCGCACCCTGCCTATGAGACGACTCCACGCCCTGCTCGCCGCGCTGACGGCGGTGTTCGTCGTGGTCGTCGGGCTCGGCCTCGGGTCGTCGGGCGCGTCGCCCGCCCGCGCGGCCGCCGCCGCGTCGAGTGCCCCCGACGACGCCGTCACGCTCTCGTTGGCGCCCGCCGAGTCGGGCGTGCTCGTGCCGGACCGCGACCTCGTGCTCGACGTCGTCGTCACGAACGCGACCGAGGACGACCTGGCGGCCTCCGTCGCCCGCATCTACCTCGACCGGCAGGCCTTCGTCACCCGCGCGAAGCTCGCCGGCTGGCTCTCGCCCGCCTCGACGAGCGGGAGCGACTACCTCGGCACCTCCCTGACGCGGGTCGACGTGCCCGAGGTCCCGTCGGGGCAGTCGCGCACCGTCGGCTCCGTGACCGTGCCGGCCGCGACCGTCGCGCTCGGCGGCTACGGCTGGGGTGCGCGCGCCCTCGGCGCCCGGCTCGTCGACGCGGACGGCGCCCAGCTGGCCCAGGCGCGCAGCAGCGTCGCCTGGTTCCCGGCCGAGAGCTTCCAGGCGACGAAGCTCGCCGTCGCGGTGCCGATCACGACACCCGAGACCGAGAACGGCGTGCTCGACGCGAACGCCCTCGCGGCGTACACCTCGATCGACGGCACGCTCACACGCCAGCTGAGGGCGGTGCAGGGCACGCAGGCCGCCGTGGCCGTCGACCCGATGATCATCGCCTCCGTCCGGCTGCTGGGCACGTCGGCGCCGGCCTCGGCCCTCGACTGGCTCGACCAGCTGCAGCAGTCGGGCCTCGAGATGTTCCCGCTCGCGTACGCGGACGCCGACGTCACGGGCCTGAGCCAGGGAGGCGCGACGACGATCCCGACGCCCGTCTCGTTCGACTCCCTGATCGACCCGACGCTGTTCGCCGAGGCGACGCCGAGCGGCACGCCCGAGCCGTCGGCGAGCGGCACCTCCGAGCCGTCGGCCGTCGAGCCGCCCGCCGACGGCGGCGACGGCACCGACGGCAGCGGCACCGGTCAGACGGACGACCCCTCGGCCGCGCCGGCCCTGCCCACCACCGAGTCGCTGCTGAGCTGGCCCTGGTCGACCACCGGCGTCGCGTGGCCCGAGGCCGACACGGTCGTCGCCGCCGACCTCGACGTCCTGGCCGCGAGCGGGTACACCTCGACCATCGTGTCCAGCTCGAACGTCGAGGTCTCGACCGGGGCGACCGAGAACGCGGCGACGCAGCTCGGGGCCACCGCGGGGCTCGTCTCGGACGACACGCTCTCGACGCTGCTCTCGGACGCGGCCGGCGCCTCCGACGACGCAGCCTGGGCGACGGCGATGGCCGAGCTCTCCGCCAGCGTCGCCACCGTCGCCCGCGAGCGTCCGAGCGACGCCCGCACGCTCCTCGCCACGCTCGGGCGCGGCTGGTCGCCCGACAGCGCCTACCTGACGCGGACGCTCGCAGCGCTGCGCGACCTCCCGTGGTCGGCTGCCAGCACCCTGCAGGAGGCGGTGGCCAGCGTCCCGTCGACCGCCACCGTCCTCGACGAGCCCGAGGACGACGCGCGGGCCGCCCTGCTGCGCACGCTCGCGACGGCCGACCGCCGCGTCTCCGACTTCTCCACGGCCCTCGCCCAGCCCCAGGCCGTCACGGGCCCCGCGCGCCTCCGGACGCTCGCCCTCGCCTCGCACGCCTGGCGAGACAACCCCGACGGCCTCGCCGCCGAGGTCGCGGCGGCCGACGCCGAGTCCGTCGCCACGTCGGGCCTCGTCTCGATCGTGCAGGGCAGCGACCTCTCCATCCTCGGCGACCGCACCTCCCTGCCCCTCTACGTGCAGAACTCGACCTCGTCGGCAGCCACCGTCTACCTGATGGTGCAGCCCTCGAACTCGTTGCTGTCGGTCGAGCAGAACCGCATCGAGGTGACCGTCGCGTCCGACTCGCAGGCCCGTGTCCGCGTCCCGGTGCAGTCCGTCGCCAACGGGACCGTCGACGTGTCGCTCAGCCTCGTCAGCGCGGCCGGGGTCGCCATCTCGACGCCGTCCACCGTCTCCATCTCAGTGCAGGCCGGCTGGGAGACCGCGATCACCTGGGTGTTCGCCGTCGGGTTCCTGGTGCTGTTCGGCGGCGGGATCTACCGGACGTTCCGCAAGCGGCGGCTCGCTCGCGAGGAGGCCACGACACGGACCTCCGACGGAGGCGCCGGTGCCGTCGGCAGCGACACCACCGACACCGGTGTCCGACCTGACACCACCGAGACAGGTGTCAGCTCGTGAGCGCTCAGCAGGCGGGCCTCGGCCGCGCGAGCGTGCTGCTCGCCTCGGGCACGATGGTGTCCCGGGTGCTCGGCTTCGTCAAGACGGCCGTGCTGGCCGCGGCGATCGGCCAGTCGGCCAGCCGCGCCGCCGACTCGTTCGCCCTCGCGAACCAGCTGCCGAACAACATCTACGCGCTCATCGCAGGCGGTCTGCTGAGCGCGGTGCTCGTGCCGCAGATCGTGCGTGCCGCCACCCAGGACGACGACGGCGGCCAGCGCTTCATCAACAAGATCGTGACGCTCGGCACCATCGTCTTCGCTGCGGTCGGCCTGGTCGGCACGCTGCTCGCGCCCCTGCTCGTGCGGCTCTACGCCCAGCAGGCGGGGTCGACCGGTCAAGGTGGTTACACGTCTGACGCGATCGCCCTCGCCACGGCGTTCGCCTACTGGTGCCTGCCGCAGATCTTCTTCTACGCGATGTACTCGCTGCTCAGCGAGGTGCTCAACGCCCGCCAGGTCTTCGGGCCGTTCACCTGGGCCCCGGTCGTCAACAACGTCGTCGCCATCGCCGGCCTGGTCGTCTTCATGGTGCTCTTCGGCGGCTCGGCCGAGAACTCGGTCGTCGACGTCTGGACCCCCGGCCGCATCACCGTGCTCGCCGGCACGGCGAGCCTCGGCGTCCTGGCGCAGGCGGGCTTCCTGCTGCTCTTCTGGCGACGGGCGGGGCTGTCGTTCCGTCCCGACTTCCGCTGGCGCGGCGTCGGCCTCGGGGCGACCGGCAAGGCCGCCGGCTGGCTCTTCGGCATGGTCCTCGTGACCCAGCTCGCCGGTCTCGTGCAGAGCCGCGTCGCCTCCGAGGGCAGCGGCACCGGCGCCTCGAACGCCGTGCTCGCCAACTCGTGGCTGCTCTTCATGCTGCCCCACGGCATCGTCGCCGTCTCGATCGCGACCGCCTACTTCACGCGCATGAGCGGGCACGCCTCCCGCGGCGACCTGCGCGCGGTGCGCACCGACCTCTCGCAGTCGCTCCGCACCATCGGCATGTTCATGGTCTTCGCGGCGGTCGCCATGTGCGTCGTCGCCTACCCGTTCGCGAGCTTCTTCGAGAGCACCTTCACCGGGGCGAGCCAGATGGCGCAGGTCATCCTCGGCTTCATGCCCGGGCTCGTGCTCTTCAGCGTCCTGTTCGTCGTGCAGCGCGTCTTCTTCGCCCTGCACGACCAGCGCACGCCGTTCTTCATGCAGATCGTCCAGTCGGGCATCTTCGTCGTCGGCACGCTGGTCTCGTCGGCGGTCGTGCCGGACGAGCTCATCGCCGTGGCCATCGCGATCACGACCTCGGTCGCCGGCTCGGCCCAGACGATCGTCGCCCTCGTGCTCGTGAAGCGCAGGCTGGGCGGCATCGACGGTCGCTGGGTGCTGCGCCGCTACCTGCAGTTCGCCTTCTTCTCCCTGGTCGCCGGGGCCGTCGGGCTCGTCGTCGTGACCGGGCTGGGCGGTTTCACCCCCGACGGCTTCGCGCACTCGGGCCGCATCGCCGGCATCCTCACCGTCGTCGTCGCCGGGCTCGTCATGGCCGCCGTGTACCTCGGGCTCCTGGCACTGATCCGCCTGCCCGAGCTGACCGACCTGACCGCCCCGGTGGTCCGCCGGGTGCGCCCGCTGGCCGCGCGCCTCCTTCGTCGCTGACGCGGTCGGTAACGCGGTTGCCGAGCCGGTGGCTGACCCGGTCGGCTCCGCAGCCGCCGAGCGGCTCGCCGGGCGGTCGCTGGGCGCCGTCTGCGAGCCCCGGGCCGACGGAATGCGCCGACCCTAGGATGTGTTGCACCAGACGGTCGAGCGAGGGCGAGACGGGCAGACGGCCCGCAGTCCCTCTCCCGTCATCCACGAACGTCACTGAGGAAGGTGCCATGCGCCAGATCATCATCATCGGCTCCGGACCCGCCGGCTACACGGCGGGCATCTACGCGGCGCGCGCCGGTCTCGAGCCGCTGATCGTGGCGAGCTCGGTCGAGGCGGGCGGCGAGCTCATGAAGACCACCGAGGTCGAGAACTTCCCCGGGTTCCCCGACGGCATCCAGGGTCCCGAGCTCATGTTCAAGCTCCAGGAGCAGGCCGAGAAGTTCGGCGCCGAGGTGCTGCTCGACGACGTCACCAGCGTCGACCTGACGGGCGACGTCAAGAAGGTCACGCTCGGCAGCGGCACCGTCGAGGAGGCCCTGACCGTGATCTTCGCGACCGGCAGCGCGTACCGCAAGCTCGGCCTGCCCGACGAAGAACGACTGAGCGGCCGCGGCGTCAGCTGGTGCGCCACCTGCGACGGCTTCTTCTTCAAGCAGAAGGAGATCGCGGTCGTGGGAGGCGGCGACTCGGCCATGGAGGAGGCGACGTTCCTGACGCGCTTCGCCTCGAAGGTCTACGTCATCCACCGCTCCGAGACGCTGCGCGCCTCGAAGATCATGCAGGACCGCGCGCAGGGCAACGACAAGATCGAGTTCCTGTTCAACAAGCAGGTCACGGCGATCCTCGGCGACGAGAAGGCCACGGGCGTGCAGCTGACCGACACGGTCGACGGCACCACGAGCGACCTCGACCTCGACGGGCTCTTCATCGCCATCGGCAACGACCCCCGCGTGCACCTGGTCCACGGCCAGGTCGACCTCACCACGGGCGGCACCATCGCCGTCGAGGGCCGCAGCTCGAAGACCAACCTCCGCGGCGTCTTCGCGGCGGGCGACGTCGTCGACGACACCTACCGCCAGGCGGCCACCGCGGCCGGCTCCGGGGTCGTCGCCGCACTCGACGCCGAGCACTTCCTCGCCAGCCTCGACCAGACCTTCCTGGCCGAGCACACCGAGGGCGCCGCCGAGGGCATCGACACCGCCGAGTCGGTCGCCCCGGAGCCCGTCTCCGCCTGACCTGCGACCGCAGGTCGGCGACGTCGGCCCGCACGCACGAACACACGAACCCCCTGACGAAAGGAACCACCATGAGCAGCGCCAAGGCAGTCACCGACGCCTCCTTCGAGGCCGACGTCCTCAAGTCCGACAAGACGATCCTGGTCGACTTCTGGGCCGAGTGGTGCGGCCCGTGCCGCGCGGTCTCGCCGATCCTCGACCAGATCGCGGCCGAGAACGCCGACAAGATCGAGATCGTCAAGCTCAACGTCGACGACAACCCGCAGACCGCCATGCAGTACCAGATCACGTCGATCCCGGCGATGAAGGTCTACAAGGGCGGCCAGGTCGTCAAGACCGTCATCGGCGCCAAGCCCAAGCCGGCCCTCGAGGCCGACCTGGCGGAGTTCCTCGCGTAGGTCGACCTCCCGTCGACGCACCGCCCGAGAGCCCGCCCAGCACCCGCTGGGCGGGCTCTCGCCGTCTCCGGGCCGCTCCGGGCATATCCTGAACCGCACCACCTCTGACCGACAGGGACGCACATGACCGACAAGGGCACCAACCTCGACCCGTGGTACGACTCCTACGCCGACCGCACGGCCGGCCTGAGCGCCTCCGAGGTCCGAGCCCTCTTCGCCGTCGCCAGCCGACCCGAGGTCGTCTCCCTGGCCGGCGGCATGCCCTTCGTCTCCGCCCTGCCGCGCGAGCTCGTGACGGGGGCGATCGACCGGGTGATGTCGCAGAACGGCGGGGCCATGGCCCTGCAGTACGGCTCCGGGCAGGGCACGCCGGCCATCCGCGAGCACATCATGCAGATCATGGCGATGGAGGGCATCCGGGGCAGCGCCGACGACGTCGTCGTGACCACCGGCTCCCAGCAGGCCCTCGACCTGGTGACCCGGCTGTTCGTCAACCCGGGCGACGTCGTGCTGGCCGAGTCGCCCAGCTACGTGGGCGCCCTGGGCGTCTTCAAGGCCTACCAGGCCGACGTCTCGCACGTCGCGACCGACGCCGAGGGCCTCGTGCCGGAGGCGCTGCGAGAGACGATCGCGCGGGTCAGGTCCGAGGGCCGCACGATCAAGTTCCTCTACACGATCCCCAACTTCCACAACCCGGCCGGCGTGACCCTGACCTGGGCCCGCCGGCTCGAGATCCTCGAGATCTGTCGCGACGCCGGGATCCTCGTCCTCGAGGACAACCCGTACGGCCTCCTGTACTTCGACCAGCCGGCCCCCCGGGCGATGCGCTCGGTCGACGACGAGGGCGTCATCTACCTCGGCTCGTTCTCCAAGACGCTCGCTCCCGGCTTCCGCGTCGGCTGGGCCCTCGCCCCGCACGCCATCCGCGAGAAGCTCATCCTCGCCAACGAGTCCGCGACGCTCTCGCCCAACTCGTTCGGCCAGTTCGTCATCACCGAGTACCTCGACCAGGCCGACTGGCGCGGTCAGATCGAGTCGTTCCGCGGCCTCTACCGCGAGCGTCGGGACGCCATGATCTCAGCGCTGGGGGAGTACCTCCCGTCACTCAGCTGGACCGTGCCCGACGGCGGCTTCTTCGTCTGGGTCACCCTGCCCGACGAGCTCGACTCGAAGGCGATGCTGCCCCGTGCCGTGAAGGAGCTGGTCGCGTACACACCCGGCACGGCGTTCTTCGCCGACGGCGGCGGGCGCCAGAACATCCGTCTGTCGTTCTGCTACCCGACGCCCGAGTCGATCCGGACCGGAATCGCCCGGCTCGCGACCGTCGTCAACGGCGAGCTCGACCTGCTCGCGACGTTCTCCGGCGCCCGGCTCGGCTCGCCCCTGACGATGCGCACCGGCGTGTCGACACCGCCGCCGAACACCAACTGATCAGCACTTAACCCGAAATGCCGCCACGGGACGATCGCGTGGCAGACTCACGAGAGAGAGCCCCGATGACTCAGAGCGCCGTCAAGAAGGTCACCGTGCTGGCCGGGGGCATCTCCCACGAACGGGACGTCTCGCTGAGGTCGGGGAGGCGCGTGGTCGACAGCCTGGTCGCCAACGGCATCGAGGTCGACCTGCGCGATCCCGATGCATCTCTGCTCGAGCACCTCACCACCACTCGACCCGACGTCGTCTGGCCGGCGCTGCACGGTGCCAGCGGCGAGGACGGCGCCCTGCGCGGCTTGCTCGAGGCGCTGGACATCCCCTTCGTCGGCAGCAGCTCGGCGGCGGCTCGGCTCGCCTGGGACAAGCCCACGGCCAAGGAGCTCGCCCATCGCGCGGGGGTCCGGACGCCCCGCGGCATCACGCTCTCGCACGACGCCTTCCGCGAGCTCGGCGCAGCGGGCGTGCTCGCCGCCATCTCGGAGGAGCACCCCGTCCCGGTCGTCGTGAAGCCGGCGCGGGGAGGCTCGGCCCAGGGCGTGACCGTCGTCGAATCCGCTGATCAGCTGCCCCGCGCGATGGTGGACGCCTACACGTACTGCGACGACGTGATCGTCGAGCAGAAGATCACCGGCACCGAGATCGCGGTAGGCGTCATCGACACGGGCGACGGCCCGTCCGCCCTGCCGGCCGTCGAGATCGTCCCCCGCAACGGTGTCTACGGCTTCGAGGCCCGGTACAACGCCGGCGAGACCACGTTCTTCACGCCGGCCCGCCTCGACGACCGAGCGCAGGAGGCGGCGGCCCAGACCGCGGTTACCGTCCACCGGGCGCTCGGCCTCCGCCACCTCTCCCGGGTCGACCTGATCGTCGACGCCGCGGGCACCCCGTGGTTCCTCGAGGTGAACGTGCTGCCCGGCCTGACCGAGACCTCCCTGGTCCCCATGGCACTCGACGCCGCCGGCTTCGAGCTCGGCCTGGTCTACGCCGCTCTCGCCGAGAAGGCAGTCCTCGACCACGCGTGACACCGTTTCACGTGGAACTCCCGCTTTCTCCAAGAAGAAGGCGGGCGTTTCACGTGGAACATGCGAATCCGACCGGCCTAAGAGATCAAGGACTGCCATCCTGCCTACCCTGATGGCGCCGCAACCGCTCCCTGCGAGGGGCATGCTGACAATCGGTCGAGGGATCGTGCACTACTAGAAGCCTGCCTACCTCGCCCCTACGACATGGCGACCGCACGCACACGGGGCGAGGCTGGGTTACGGCTGCCCATACCGCAAGCCTCCCTCCTGACACGAAGGACCCGTTTCACGTGGAACGGGCGGGAATGAGCCGAACTGGACGTCGAGCACAGCGAAACGCCCGCCTCCTCGGACGAGAAGACGGGCGTTTCACGTGGAACAGACCATGACCCGGTCAGCCAGAGCACCAGACCTACTGGGAGAAGGGATCCTGCCCCAGGGCAGCAAGGATCCGGTTGAGGTCCTGCATCGATGCGAAGTCGATGGCGATCGAGCCCTTCCTGGCACCCATCTTGACCTTCACCTTGGTCTCGAGCCGATCCCCGAGGTTCTCCGCGACTTCGTCGAGATGAGCCTGATGGCGGCCCACCGCAGCCCGAGTGGTACGGGGCTTGAGGCTCGTACCTGCGGCTGCGGCCTCAGCGGCACGCACCGACAGGTCCTCGTTGACGATCTTGTCCGCGAGACGCTCCATCAAGAGTGAATCACCGGTGGACAAGATCGCCCGGGCGTGGCCCGCCGAGAGCACACCGGAAGCGACGCGTCGCTGCACGCTCGCAGGGAGCCGGAGCAGGCGGAGGGTGTTCGAGATCTGTGGCCGGCTGCGGCCGATGCGGCTCGACAGTTCCTCCTGCGTGATGCCGAAATCTGCGAGGAGTTGCTGATAGGCCGAGGCTTCTTCGAGCGGGTTCAGCTCCGCCCGGTGCAGGTTCTCGAGCAAGGCGTCGCGGAGCATCGACTCGTCGGCGGTCTCCTTGACGATCGCGGGGATCGTAGCCAGGCCCAGCTGCTTCGTGGCCCGCAGCCGTCTCTCACCCATGACGAGCTCGTACTGCGGGGCGGCGGCGGCACCCTTCGCAGACGCGTCACGGGGGAGGGGCCGCACCACGATGGGCTGGAGGACACCCACCTCCCGGATGCTGGTGACCAGCTCCGCCAGCTCCTCCTCGCGGAACTCCGCACGGGGCTGCTGCCCATTGGGGACGACATCGAGCGGGTTGATGTTGGCGAGCCGTGCCCCCGGCACCGCCACCAGCTCGTCTGCCGTCTGCTGTCCTGTCGGGAAGAAGACGTCGACGGGCCTGTCCTGGCCTTCTTCTGCCACGGGGATGAGGGCGCCGATGCCGCGCCCGAGGCCCGTTCTCTTGGTTGCCACTACTGGGGTGCTCCTCGTCGTGCTAGTTCTGCTGCGGCCTCGAGGTACGAGATCGAGCCGGGTGAGTTCGTGTCGTAGCTGATGACCGTCTGTCCGTACCCGGGCGCCTCGCTGATGCGGACGGATCGGGGGATGAGAGTGTCGAGTGCCTCGGCCGGGAAGTGCTCGCGCACGTCTGCGACGACCTGTCTCGCCAGGTTCGTGCGCCCGTCGTACATGGTCAACAGGATGCTCGACACCTGCAGCGTCGGGTTGAGGTGCTTCTCGATCAACTGGATGTTGCGGAGCAGCTGGCTGAGCCCCTCGAGGGCGTAGTACTCGCACTGGATCGGTATCAGCACCTCTCCGGCCGCGACGAAGGCGTTGATGGTGAGCAGGCCGAGCGACGGCGGGCAGTCGATGAACACGTAGTCGAACCGCTCGCCTGCCGCCTCCGTGGCCGACAGGTAAGCGTCGAGTTGGGTACGGAGCCTCTGCTCGCGAGCCACGAGCGACACGAGCTCGATCTCCGCACCCGCCAGGTGGATGGTCGCCGGCACGCAGTACAGGTCGGGGAACTCGGGACTCTGCTGCACGACGTCCGAGATGTCGCCCTCGTTGACGATCACGTCGTAGACACTGGGCGTGTCCGCACGGTGCTCCACTCCTAGTGCGGTCGAGGCGTTCCCCTGCGGGTCGAGGTCGATCACGAGGACGCGAGCGCCGCTCCGGGCGAGGGCGGCGGCCAGGTTGACCGTCGTCGTCGTCTTGCCCACCCCGCCCTTCTGGTTCGAGACGGTCAAGATGCGGGTCTTGGTCGGCGCGGGGAGCGGGTCCCTCGACAGTGCCTCGCGCCTGCGGCGGAGATCAGCGAGCTCGCGCGCCAGGGGAGTGCTGTCGTCGTACTCCGTGGATGAACTCACCGGGGGATCTCCGCATCGCTGTGTTTCACGTGAAACGGCCTCGCGCGTGGTCACGATCGACGATGATCATCACTGCTGAGCCGAGCCTCCACTCTATCTCGCCGGGTCGTGCAGACAGGCATCGGAGCCCTTCCCATCGTGTTCGCGTTTCACGTGAAACGAGAGGCGAGTGACGGCGCGGGATGCGCAGGACGAGCGCCAGGCATGTTTGTGCACAGGCTCGCCAACATGTGCATAACTGTGTCGCAGGCACGTCGAGCAAGTCGCCGGCGGCGCGTCACGGCCCCACGAGGAAGCATCCCGGACGAGCTGTCGCGCTCGGGACCTGAGAACGCCAAGATCAGCGACATCTCAGTGCGCTCCAGCAAATACCCTGATCAACGGTCACATACAACTCGATCGACGGCTAGGCCGATCTCGGACGCTGAACGGCGACGTGCCAGACGGTGGATCACCCGCGGCGCTCAGATCGCTTCCTGTGGAGCCGACCGGCGCCTCCTCGGCGCTCGTCAGTCGAGCGTGGCCCGGAACACCCGGGTCGTCTCCGCGGGGTCGACGACCCCGACGCCGAGCTCGAGCACCTCGACGTCCACCAGGTGCGTCCTGGCGATGACCTTGCGTGCCGCTTCGACCTCCTGGTCGACACGAACGCCCTTCATCAGGATCAGCTCGCCGCCGGTCCGCACGAGTCGAGCCGTCAACGGGATCAGCTTGGACAACGCCGACACGGCGCGCGCGGTCGCCTGGTCGAGCCACGTGTCGAGCTCGACGTCCTCCGCGCGGGCACGGACCACCTCGACGTTGGTCAGGCCGAGGCGCTCGGCCTCGGCGGAGAGCCAGTCCGTCCGTCGCTCCATCGGCTCGATGAGCAAGAGCGTCGTGTCCGGGCGCGCGGCTGCCAGCACCAGGCCGGGCAGGCCGGCGCCGGAGCCGATGTCGCCCACCCGCGCACCCGGTCGGAGGAGCGGAGCCACCAGCCCCGAGTTGACCACGTGACGTGTCCAGAGGCGGGGGAGCTCGAGGGGCCCGATCAACCCGAGCTCCTCGCCGTGCTGTGCGAGGTCGGCGGTGAACTGTCGGACGACCTCGAGGCGGTCGCCGAAGATCTCCCGCGCGACGGCGGGCTCGGCCTCCAGGAGGCCCGCCTGGTCGGTGCTCACGATCGGGTCAGCCGCGCTTGATGACGGTGTGACGGTCGCGGCCTTCGCCCTCGGACTCCGAGACGAAGCCGCGGGCGGCGACGATGTCGTGCACCAGCTTGCGCTCGTACGACGACATGGGCGGCAGGGACGCCGCCTCGGCGCCCTCCTCGAGACGCTCGACGGCCCGGTCGACCATGGCCCCGAGCTCGGCCTCGCGGGTCTGGCGCGATCCGCCGATGTCGAGGATGAGACGCGAGAACTCGCCCGTCTTGGTCTGCACCGCGATGCGGGTCAGCTCCTGGAGGGCCGTGACCGTGTCGGGCTTCGACAGTGCCCGCAGGGACCCCTCGCCGGAGGCGTCGACCGAGATGTACGACCGGCCGCCGCGGACCTCGATGTCGATGTCGCCGTCGAAGTCGCAGATGTCGAGGAGCTCCTCGATGTAGTCGGCGGCGATCTCGCCCTCGTCGATGACGGACGCGGCGTCGGCCCCGTCGACCGAGTCGGCAGCGCCGGAGGTGCGCTGCCGGTCGTCGGTGACCGTCGCCTCCTCGGCTGCCGCCGCGGTGCCCACGGGGAGGTCGGCGCCGGTGGTGTCGATGTCGGCAGTGTCGTTGTCGGTCATGCTCGTCGCCTCTTCCGGGTAGATCGGTCACACGTCGCCGGCATCGGCTGCCGGACGTGCTCCCCCCGCACGAGGCCGGGGGAGCACGGCGCTACTTCTTGGCGCCGTTCTGCTTCTTGGCGCGGTTCTTGCCGACCGGCTGCACGCGCTGCGTCGCCTTCGGCACGGCGGGGGCGGACTCGATCTCGGTGACGGTGATGTCACCGAGCCCGAGGCCCTTGCGCTGGGCCTTCTTCGCGAGACGTTCCTCGCGGGCCAGGGCCGCCTCGCTGCCCGGGGTGGGCATGTTCCGGATGACGATGAACTGCTGCGCCATCGTCCAGATGTTCGAGGTCAGCCAGTAGAACATGACACCGAGGGGGAACGAGAGGCCCGAGAAGACGAACACGAGGGGGAGGAAGTAGAGCAGCATCCGCTGCTGCTTGAACATCGGGCTCGCCTTGGTCTCGGGCGACATGTTCTTCGAGACGATCTGCAGCTGCGTGATGAACTGCGACGCGGTCATGACGACGACCATGATGCCGGCCATCAGCCGGACCTCCCAGGTCGTGGCGCCGAGGAAGGTCTCCTTGAGAGGGGCGCCGAAGAGCGACGACTCGCCGAACGAGGTGGAGAGCGCCTGGCTGAGGAGGCCGATGCCGACCTTGTCCTGCTGGGCGTTGTGCAGCACCGTGTAGAGGCTGAAGAAGATCGGCATCTGGATCAGGAGCGGCAGGCAGGAACTGAGCGGGTTCGTGCCCGTGTCCTTGTAGAGCGCCATGGTCTCGCGCGACATCGCCTCGCGGCTGAACTGGTCGCGCTTGCCCTTGTACTTGTCCTGGATCTTCTTGAGCCGGGGCGCGATCTCCATCATGCGTCGCTGGCTCTTGATCTGGCGGACGAAGATCGGGATGAGGGCAGCTCGGACGACGAGCACGAGGCCGACGATCGACAGGACCCAGGTGCTGCCGGCGGCCGTGTCCATGCCGAGCGCGGTGAGCACGTTGTGGAAGCCCACGAGGATCGCCTCGACGACCCACCTGAGGGGCCAGAGGATGGTTCCGATGAAGTCCATGGTGTTCGGGTCAGCCCTTTCCGTGGCTCTGGACGATGAGACGGGGCACGCCGCTCGGGGCGGGCGCGACCACGTCGGATCGAGGGACCACGAAGCCGAAGGCCGTGGTGGTGTACTTCTGTCGCCGGGGCGGGGTCACGTCGTCGATGCCGCCGGCAGCCCAGGGGTTGCAGCGTCCGATCCGCCACGCGCCCATCGCCGAGCCCCGCACGACGCCGTGCTGCTGGATGGCCTCGAGCGCGTACCGCGAGCAGGACGGGTGGTACCGGCAGACCTCGCCGTAGAGGGGAGAGACGACGGCCCGGTAGGCGCGGAGCAGCACGACGCACACGTTGCGCGGCAGCAACGTCACGAACTGCACCGCTTGCTTCACTGTCCCACGACCTTGTCGACGACCCCCGAGATGTCCCTGAGCAGGGTAGACCACGGAACGTCGAGGCTGCCTGGCAGTGCCCGGACGACAACGTCGGTGCCCGGGGGCACCCCCGGGAGGATGTCGTGGCAGACGTGCTTGAGCCGACGACGGACGGTGTTGCGCGCCACGGCGTTGCCGACCGTCTTGGCCACGATGAAGCCGAACCGGACCAGGTCGTCGTCTCGACGACGCACGTAGACGACCGAGTGCGCCGTGCCCGACTTGCGGCCACGGCGCACTGTGTTGCGGTAGTCGTCTGCGCGGACGATCCGGTTGGCCCGGGCCAACACGGAGGCTGCTACGCGGAGAGCTCGGTGCGGCCCTTGCCGCGGCGGTGCGCCAGGATGGCGCGGCCGGCACGGGTGCGCATGCGGGCACGGAAACCGTGCTTCTTGGCGCGGCGGCGGTTGTTCGGCTGGAACGTTCTCTTGCTCATGGTGTTCTCTCCAGGGGGATGCGGACCTGGCCTGGTGCCGTGATCCGAGAAGTCTTCGTCAGCCGAGTCGGCTGGGATTCAACTGATTAAAAGTACGCGGCTTCTGTCCTGTGGTCAAACGACAGCCCTCCCCGGAGTTCTCCACACTGTTGACAACCTCGGTTGCGGAGGGTGCGGCCCGACGAACTAAAGTGGGCACCTCCCGCTCCGCATCCGCGTAGTTCTGGGGAAGTAGCAGTGTTCCTGGCTCTGACGTCGCTCGTCGGCCAGTGGAGAAACCTGTGCATAAGTAGGTAGGAAGAGCCCCGTGGCGAACACCGTCGATCCGGTCCAGGACCTCTGGCGATCCGTGCTCGCGACCCTGACGACCGACGATCGCATCACTCCTCAGCTGCACGGCTTCATCAGCCTGGTCGAGCCCAAGGGCGTGCTGGGCGGCACCCTCTACCTCGAGGTGCCCAACGACCTGACCCGCGGCATGCTCGAGCAGCGCATCCGCACCCCGCTGCTCGAGTCCATCGCCGCGCTCGGCGACACCTCGGTCGCGAGCTTCGCCATCACCGTCAACCCCGACATCACGCCCGACACCCTCACCCAGCAGCCCGAGGAGTCGGAGCCGGCCCACTACATCGAGGCCCCGTTCGTGCCGGCCCCGGTCGAGTCGCCGTCGACCGGCAAGCGCAACGACTCGCGGCTGAACCCCAAGTACAGCTTCGACAACTTCGTCATCGGCGCCTCGAACCGGTTCGCCCACGCCGCGGCGGTGGCCGTCGCCGAGGCGCCGGCCAAGGCGTACAACCCCCTCTTCATCTACGGCTCGTCCGGGCTGGGCAAGACGCACCTCCTCCACGCCATCGGCCACTACGCCGAGACGATGTACCCGGGCATCCGGGTCCGCTACGTGAGCAGCGAGGAGTTCACGAACGACTTCATCAACTCGATCGCCAACAACCGGTCGAACCTGTTCCAGCAGCGATACCGCGAGATCGACATCCTCCTGATCGACGACATCCAGTTCCTGCAGGGCAAGGACTCGACCCAGGAGGCCTTCTTCCACACCTTCAACACCCTGCACGACCACGACAAGCAGCTCGTGATCACGAGCGACCTGCCGCCCAAGCACCTGACGGGCTTCGAGGACCGCATGCGCTCGCGCTTCGAGTGGGGCCTGATCACCGACGTGCAGGCGCCCGACCTCGAGACCCGCATCGCGATCCTCCGCAAGAAGGCGCAGAGCGAGAAGCTGCAGGTCCGCGACGAGGTGCTCGAGTTCATCGCCACGAAGGTGTCGAGCAACATCCGCGAGCTCGAGGGCACGCTCATCCGGGTGACGGCGTTCGCCAGCCTGAACCGCACCGCGGTCGACATGGCGCTCGTGCAGACCGTCCTGAAGGACCTGATCACCCTCGACGAGGACAACATCGTCGCGCCGGTCGACATCATCAACCACACCGCCGACTACTTCAAGCTCTCGGTCGACGACCTCTACGGGTCGTCCCGCTCGCAGGCGATCGCCACGGCTCGACAGATCGCGATGTACCTCTGCCGCGAGCTCACCAGCCTGTCCCTCCCCAAGATCGGCCAGCTCTTCGGCAACCGCGACCACACCACGGTCATGTACGCGAACAAGAAGATCAGCGAGCTCATGAAGGAACGCCGCTCGATCTACAACCAGGTGACCGAGCTGACGAGCCGCATCAAGCAGGACACCCGCTACAAGTAGGCGAGTCGAGGCGCTGTGCCTGCGCCTCCTCGCCGCGTGCCCCGGACGGGCGTCGACCTCGGGTCGGCGCCCGTTCGTGCGTCCACGAGCCCGCAGGAGGCGGCCTGCAGCACCTGAGGACAGCCATCGATCCCACAGTGTGGATAACTTGTGGAAAGACGTGGACAACTACAGCTCAGGTGTTCACGGATCGCTCGGGCCTGTGGGAACCGCCCTCGGCGGACGGGCAGGACGTCGACCGATCACCCCGTCGAGTCCACACTCCGTGCACAAGTCACAATCGTGTAGTTCCCTCTGGCCTCGGGGTTTTAAACAGGTTATCCACACTGTGCACAACGGTTAAGACTGTTAATCCTGATTACAAGAAATTGTTGGAGAGACAACCTTGTGGACAGCCGGCGGCGGTCCTCGGGGCAGGGACCGCCCGCCTCCTCGCTGTGGCAGTATTGGCGGGCCATCCACGAGCGAGAAGTCGAACAGGGGTCCCCGCGTGAAGTTCCAGGTCAACCGCGACGTCTTCAGCGATGCCGTCTCCTTCGCCGTGAAGCTCCTCCCGCAGCGGACGACGCTGCCGATCCTCAGCGGCGTGCTGATCGAGGCGGACGTCGACGGCCTCACGCTCTCGTCCTTCGACTACGAGGTCTCGGCCCAGACGAGCATCGCGGCCGAGGTCGACGAGCCCGGCACGATCCTCGTCTCGGGGCGGCTCCTCGCCGACATCGCGAACCGCCTGCCCAACGCACCCGTGACGTTCTCGACCGACGAGAACCGCATCGCCGTGAGCTGCGGCTCCGCCAACTTCTCGCTGCTGAGCATGCCCGTCGAGGAGTACCCGACGCTGCCCACGGTCGGGGAGCGCTCGGGCGTCGTCCCCGGGGACGCCTTCTCGCTGGCCATCTCCCAGGTCGCCGTCGCCGCCTCCCGCGACGACGTGACGCCGGTCATCACGGGCGTGCAGCTCGAGGTCACCGAGAACGCGCTGTCGCTCGTGGCAACCGACCGCTACCGGGTGGCCGTCCGGGGGATCGAGTTCGACCCCGGCACCGCCGCGAGCACCGAGACGACCACGGCGCTCGTCCCGGCCCGCACCCTGCAGGAGGTCGGCAAGACCTTCGGCAGCGCCAGCACCGTCTCCGTGTCGATCACCGGCAGCGACGACCGCGAGCTGATCGCGTTCCAGGCCGGCGACAAGACCGTGACGTCGTTGCTGATCAAGGGCAACTTCCCCCCGGTCAAGCGGCTCTTCCCCGAGACCGTCGAGAACTTCGCGGTGATCAACACCGCCGAGCTCGTCGAGTCCATCCGCCGTGTCTCGCTCGTGCTCGAGCGCGAGGCGGCCCTCAGGTTCACGTTCACGATCGACGGCCTCACCCTCGAGGCGGTCGGCAGCGAACAAGCGCAGGCATCAGAGTCGATCGACGCGTTGTTGACGGGAGAGGACACGGTGGTCTCGTTGAAGCCCCAGTTCCTCCTCGACGGCCTCGGAGCCGTCCACTCCGAGTTCGTGCGGATCTCCTTCACGAAGACGGAGAACCCGAACAAGCCCGGTCCTGTGCTGATCACCAGTCAGTCCTCCAAGGACCAGG
The DNA here is from genome assembly GCF_963515265.1 of uncultured Frigoribacterium sp. NCBI lineage: Bacteria > Bacillati > Actinomycetota > Actinomycetes > Micrococcales > Microbacteriaceae > Frigoribacterium > uncultured Frigoribacterium sp. The sequence goes on along the minus strand of NZ_CAUPYL010000003.1, from coordinate 23,738 downwards.
CGGGCGCTGACAGCTACCGCTACCTGCTGCAGCCCAACCTCCTCCTGCGCTGACAGCGCGACACGACGGAGGCGCCACGATCGACGCCTCCACAGAACGAAGGATCCTCATGCACATCGGCCTCGTCGGTCTCGGCAAAATGGGCAACAACATGCGCGCTCGCCTGCGCAACGCAGGCATCGAGGTGACCGGCTACGACGCCAACCCGGCGGTCTCCGACGTCGCCGACCTGGGCGCCCTCGCCCAGGCGCTCCCGTCGCCTCGTCTCGTCTGGGTGATGGTCCCCCACGGCCAGATCACCGACGCCGTCATCAAGGACCTCGGCGAGGTCCTCGAGCCGGGCGACCTCGTCATCGACGGCGGCAACTCGAAGTGGCTCGACGACGAGGTCCACGCGACCCTCCTCGACGCCAAGGGCATCCGCTACATGGACGCCGGCGTCTCCGGCGGCGTGTGGGGCCTCGAGAACGGCTACGGCCTGATGGTCGGCGGCGACACCGCCGACGTCGAGCGCGCGATGCCGGTCTTCGACGCGCTCCGCCCCGAGGGCCCTCGCGAGGAGGGCTTCAGCCACGCCGGCCCCGTCGGCGCGGGCCACTACGCGAAGATGGTCCACAACGGCATCGAGTACGCGATCATGCAGGCCTACGGCGAGGGCTACGAGCTCCTCGAGGCCAAGGGCCTCGTCGAGGACGTCCCCGCGGTGTTCAAGGCATGGCAGCGCGGCACGGTCGTCCGTTCCTGGCTGCTCGAGCTCATGGTCCTCGCGCTCGACGCGGACCCCAAGCTCGACGCGCTCTCGGGCTACGTCGAGGACAGCGGCGAGGGTCGCTGGACGCTCGAGGAGGGCATCGCCCACGCCGTGCCGATGCCGGCCCTGAGCGCGTCGATCTTCGCGCGCTTCGTGTCGCGCCAGGGCGAGGGCTCGCCCACCATGAAGGCCGTCGCCGCCCTGCGCAACCAGTTCGGCGGCCACGCGGTCAAGAAGGCCTAGTCGCCTCCGGCCCGCGTGCGAGTACTCCATCTGAGCCTGACCGACTTCCGGAACTACGCTTCCGCCGAAGTCGCACTCGCGCGCGGGCCCAACCTCTTCGTCGGCCGCAACGGCCAGGGCAAGACCAACCTGGTCGAGTCGCTCGGCTACCTCGCGACCCTCGGGTCGCACCGCGTCTCGTCCGACGCCGCGATGATCCGACAGGGCACCGACTCGGCGATCGTCCGCGCGCGCCTCGAGTCCGAGGGGCGCGAGCTCCTCGCCGAGGTGCAGATCAACCGCACCGGGGCCAACCGTGCCCAGGTCAACCGCAGCGCGATCAAGCCCCGCGAGCTGCCGCGCTACTTCACCAGCGTCTTGTTCGCTCCCGAGGACCTCGCGCTCGTCCGGGGCGAGCCGTCGGGCCGGCGCCGGTTCCTCGACGAGCTGCTCGTGACCCGGGCGCCCCGGTTCGCCGGGGTCCAGGCGGACTACGACCGTGTGCTCCGCCAGCGGAACACGCTCCTCAAGTCGGCCCGCGCCTCCGGCGTCAAGGCGGGTCAGCTCGGCACCCTCGACATCTGGGACGAGCGCCTCGTGGCGCTGGGCACGGAGATCGTCGTCGCACGCGAGAGGCTCGTCGCCGATCTCGCCCCCGAGGTGGCTCGTTCGTACGCCGCCGTCGCGGGCGAGGACCACGCGGCACGGCTCTCGACCGTCCTGAGCATCCGGGGCGCGACGGTCGACGACGACGCCCCGGCGCCAGAGGCGCCCACCGAGCAGGTGGCGCCGGCCGAGGTCGCCGACGTGTTCCGCGAGGCACTCGCCCGGGTCCGGCCCAGCGAGCTCGACCGGGGCCTCACCCTGGTCGGGCCGCACCGCGACGACCTCTTCCTCTCGCTCAACGGCCTGCCCGCCCGCGGCTATGCGAGCCACGGCGAGTCCTGGTCGTTCGCCCTGGCCCTGAAGCTCGCGTCGGCGGCGGTCGTCCGCGCCGAGGCGACCACGGGCGACCCCGTCATCGTGCTCGACGACGTGTTCGCCGAGCTGGACGGGTCCCGCCGCGAGCGGCTGGCCGACGCCGTCGCCGACTACGAGCAGGTGCTCATCACCGCAGCGGTCGAGGAGGACGTGCCCGACCGGCTCGCCGCGCACACCGTGCGCATCTCCGCGGGCACCATCGTCGAGGAGCCCGACACGGCAGGCGTCACGGGCACGGCCGTGACCGCGGACCCGGCAGCACCCACCGACACCGCGGGCGCGACCCCGGACCCGTCGTGAACGCCGACGACGAGGACCCGACCGCGCGCGCCGCGGAGGACGCGCCCTCCTCGACGACGGGACCGCCGCCTCCTGCGCCCCCCGAGCCGCTGCCGGACGACGAGGCGCAGCGCGTCTACCTGAGGTTCCGCCGCGTCTTCGGCGACCCGAACGGCCGCTCGCGAGACGGCCGGCGGCGGAAGGCCATCAAGCTCGGCTCGCCGAGCCAGCCCTTCGGCACGGGACGCGAGCCCCGCGGGATCGCCGACGTGCTCGCCAGCGTCACGTCCGAGCTGGGCTGGAAGTCGCCCCTGGCGCAGTCCGACCTCATGGCGGCCTGGCCCGACATGGTCGGCGACGAGCTGTCCGCGCACTCCCACCCGGTGTCCATCGACGACGGCACCCTGACCGTGCAGTGCGACTCGACGGCCTGGGCGACGCAGCTCCGCCTGATGCGCGGCACGGTGACGACGACCATCGTCCAGCGCTACCCCGACGCCGGCATCCAGTCGGTGCGTTTCCTGGCACCCAACGCCCCGTCCTGGAAACGCGGCCCCAGATCGGTCCCAGGGCGCGGCCCTCGCGATACCTACGGCTAGGGAGGGTGAATCGTCCACCCGGCTCGGGAAAATCCCTCTGAGGGCGGAATCAGCCCCGTGGGGGACAGGCCTGCGGTAGACTCACAAGGTCGTCCGCGAGCCGTCCTCAGCGAGGTCGCGGCCGGGCGACGACCCTCGTCCCAGACGCCAGGAGCCCCCGCGAACATGACACCGAACCCCGCCGACGCCCAGCCCGACGACTCCTACGGCGCCAGCGCGATCCAGGTGCTCGAGGGTCTCGAGGCGGTGCGCAAGCGACCGGGCATGTACATCGGCTCGACGGGCCCGCGCGGTCTGCACCACCTGGTCTACGAGATCGTCGACAACTCGGTCGACGAGGCCCTGGCCGGCTGGTGCGACCACATCGAGATCACCATGCGAGAAGACGGCGGCGTCCGCGTCGTCGACAACGGCCGTGGCATCCCCGTCGACGTGCACCCCGTCGAGGGCCGGTCGACCGTCGAGGTCGTCCTCACGGTGCTGCACGCCGGCGGCAAGTTCGGCGGCGGCGGCTACGCGGTCTCCGGCGGCCTGCACGGCGTCGGCAGCTCGGTCGTGAACGCGCTCTCGAGCGAGCTCGACGTCGAGGTCCGCCGACAGGGGAACGTCTACCGCCAGAGCTTCACCGACGGCGTCCCCGTCGCGCCGCTCGCCAAGGGCGAGGAGGACGACACCACCGGCACGACGATCACGTTCTGGCCCAACGCCGAGATCTTCGAGACGGTCGAGTTCGACTACGAGACGCTCCGCACCCGGTTCCAGCAGATGGCGTTCCTCAACAAGGGCCTTCGCATCGAGCTCAGCGACGAGCGCCCGCAGCCCGACGACGCCGAGCCCCGTCACGACGTCTTCCACTACGAGAAGGGCCTGGTCGACTACGTCCAGTACCTGAACGCGGTCAAGAAGGTCGAGACGGTGCACGACGACATCCTCGCCTTCGAGCAGGAGGACACCGAGAAGAAGATCTCGCTCGAGGTCGCCATGCAGTGGAACACCTCGTACCAGGAGAGCGTCCACACCTACGCCAACACGATCAACACCCACGAGGGCGGCACCCACGAAGAGGGCTTCCGGGCGGCGCTCACGACGCTCATCAACCGGTACGCGCGCGAGAAGAACCTGCTCAAGGAGAAGGACGACAACCTCACGGGCGACGACGTCCGCGAGGGCCTGACGGCCGTCATCTCGATCAAGCTCGGCGAGCCGCAGTTCGAGGGCCAGACCAAGACCAAGCTCGGCAACACCGAGGCGAAGTCGTTCGTGCAGAAGGTCACCTTCGACCAGATCACCGACTGGTTCGACCGCAACCCCAAGCAGGCCGCCGAGATCGTCCGCAAGGGCATCCTGGCCGGGCAGGCGCGCATGGCGGCCCGCAAGGCGCGCGAGCAGACGCGGCGCAAGGGAGTGCTCGAGTCGAACGGCATGCCCGGCAAGCTCAAGGACTGCCAGAGCAAGGATCCCTCGCGCAGCGAGATCTTCATCGTCGAGGGCGACTCGGCCGGCGGATCGGCCGTCCAGGGCCGCAACCCCGAGACGCAGGCGATCCTGCCCCTCCGCGGCAAGATCCTCAACGTCGAGAAGGCGCGGCTCGACCGCGCGCTCGGCAACAACGAGGTCCAGGCGATGATCAAGGCGTTCGGCGCCGACATCGGCGAGGACTTCGACCCCGACAAGGCCAGGTACCACAAGATCGTGCTGATGGCCGACGCCGACGTCGACGGCCAGCACATCACGACCCTGCTGCTGACGCTGCTGTTCCGGTACATGCGCCCCCTGATCGACCTCGGCTACGTCTACCTCGCGCAGCCGCCGCTCTACAAGCTCAAGTGGAGCAACGCCGCGCACGAGTACGTGTACAGCGACGCCGAGCGCGACGCGGTCCTCGTCTCGGGCAAGGCCGCCGGCAAGCGCATCCCCAAGGAGAACGCGATCCAGCGCTACAAGGGCCTCGGCGAGATGGACTACAAGGAGCTGTGGGAGACCACCATGGACCCCGACACGCGCACCCTGCTGCAGGTGACCCTGGAGGACGCCGCGGCGGCCGACACGATCTTCGACACGCTCATGGGCGAGAACGTCGAGTCGCGACGCAACTTCATCCAGCAGAACGCGAAAGACGTCCGCTTCCTCGACATCTGACGCGTGCGCCGGCTGAGCCGGAGCACGCCCGCGCCCCGCGGAGGACACCGGGGCAGACCACGACAGACGGAGAATCATGGCCGACGAGCCGAACGACACCCCCGAGGGCACCGACGCCGAGGGCACCACCGCGTTCCCCGCGGCGATCAAGCGCGACAGCATCGAGCAGGTCGACCTGCAGCTCGAGATGCAGCGCTCGTACCTCGACTACGCGATGAGCGTCATCGTCGGCCGTGCGCTGCCCGAGGTGCGCGACGGCCTCAAGCCCGTCCACCGTCGCGTGATCTACGCGATGTACGACGGCGGCTACCGCCCCGACCGCGCGTTCTCGAAGTGCTCGCGCGTCGTCGGCGACGTGATGGGCCAGTTCCACCCCCACGGCGACACGGCCATCTACGACGCGCTCGTCCGGCTCGTCCAGCCGTGGAGCCTCCGCTACCCGCTCGCGCTCGGCCAGGGCAACTTCGGCTCACCCGGCAACGACGGCGCCGCCGCCCCCCGGTACACCGAGACGAAGATGGCGCCGCTCGCCCTCGAGATGGTCCGCGACATCGACGAGGACACCGTCGACTTCCAGGACAACTACGACGGCCGCACCCAGGAGCCGGCCATCCTGCCGGCACGCTTCCCGAACCTCCTCGTCAACGGCTCGGTCGGCATCGCCGTCGGCATGGCGACGAACATCCCGCCGCACAACCTCCGCGAGGTCGCCGAGGGCGCGCAGTGGTCGCTCGCCCACCCCGAGGCCTCCCGCGAAGAACTGCTCGAGGCGCTGATGGAGCGCATCAAGGGGCCGGACTTCCCCACCGGCGCGCAGATCCTGGGCGTCCGCGGCATCCAGGACGCCTACCGCACTGGTCGCGGCTCGATCACGATGCGTGCCGTCGTCAACGTCGAGGAGATCCAGGGCCGCACCTGCCTCGTCGTCACCGAGCTCCCCTACCAGGTCAACCCCGACAACCTCGCGATCAAGATCGCCGAGCTCGTCAAGGACGGCCGCATCGGCGGCATCGCCGACATCCGCGACGAGACCTCGGGCCGGACCGGCCAGCGCCTCGTCATCGTCCTGAAGCGCGACGCCGTCGCGAAGGTCGTCCTCAACAACCTGTACAAGCACACCTCCCTCCAGGAGAACTTCGGCGCCAACATGCTGGCCATCGTCGACGGCGTGCCGCGCACCCTCGCGCTCGACGGCTTCATCTCGGCCTGGGTGGCGCACCAGATCGACGTCATCGTCCGGCGCACCCAGTTCCGCCTGCGCAAGGCCGAGGCGGACGCGCACATCCTCCGCGGCTACCTCAAGGCGCTCGACGCGCTCGACGAGGTCATCGCCCTCATCCGCCGCTCGCCCACGGTCGAGGAGGCGCGCGCCGGCCTGATGGACCTGCTCGACGTCGACGAGGTCCAGGCCTCCGCGATCCTCAACCTCCAGCTGCGCCGCCTGGCCGCCCTCGAGCGCCAGAAGATCCAGGACGACGCGGACAAGCTCGAGCGCGAGATCGCCGACTACAAGGACATCCTCGCCAAGCCCGAGCGCCAGCGCACGATCGTCAGCGACGAGCTGCGCGAGATCACGGACAAGTTCGGCGACGACCGGCGCACCGAGATCATGCTCGGCTTCGACGGCGACATGAGCGTCGAGGACCTGATCCCGGAAGAGGAGATGGTCGTCACCATCACCCGCGGAGGCTACGTGAAGCGCACCCGCAGCGACAACTACCGCAGCCAGCACCGCGGCGGCAAGGGCGTCCGCGGCGCGCAGCTGCGGGCCGACGACGTCGTCGACCACTTCTTCGTCACGACGACGCACCACTGGCTGCTCTTCCTCACCGACAAGGGACGCGTCTACCGGGCCAAGACCTACGAGCTGCAGGAGGCGGGACGCGACGCCAAGGGACAGCACGTCGCGAACCTCCTCGCCATGCAGCCGGACGAGTCGATCTCGCAGGTGCTCGACATCCGCGACTACGAGGTCGCCCAGTACCTCGTGCTCGCGACCCGCGACGGCCTGATCAAGAAGACGGCCCTGACCGAGTACGACACGAACCGCACCGGCGGCATCATCGCCATCAACCTCCGCGACGACGACGAGCTCGTCTCGGCGCTGCTCGTCGACGAGAGCGACGACCTGCTGCTCGTCTCGCGCCACGGCATGTCGCTGCGCTTCACGGCCACCAACGACTCGCTGCGCCCGATGGGCCGCTCCACGTCCGGCGTGAAGGGCATGACCTTCCGCGAGGGCGACACGCTGCTGTCCGCCTCCGTGGCCGACGACACGGGCTACGTCTTCGTCGTCACCGAGGGCGGCTACGCCAAGCGCACCGGTGCCGACCAGTACCGCGTGCAGAACCGCGGCGGACTCGGCATCAAGGTCGCCAAGCTCGCCGAGGCCCGGGGCGACCTGGCCGGCGCCCTGATCGTCGGCGACGACGACGAGGTGCTCGTCGTGCTCTCGAGCGGCAAGGTGGTACGTTCTGCCGTGGCCGAGGTACCGGCGAAGGGACGTGACACCATGGGTGTCGTCTTCGCGCGGTTCGCCGCCGACGACCGCATCATCGCACTGGCGCGCAACACCGAGCGCAACCTCGTGGCACCGTCCGACGAGGCCGTCATCGACGCCGTCGGCGACAACGACGCCGTGCCCGCAGTCAGCCCCGGAGACGTGATCGACGCCGTCGAGCCCGTCACGGAGGCGCCCGCGGACACGGCCGACGACAGCAGCACCGGAGAGGAACCGACCAATGAGTAGCGTCGCCGAGAAGCTTCAGCGCAAGACCGCGCGCCCGTCCGGCACCAAGCAGGTGCGCCTGAAGCTCGTCTACATCGACTTCTGGTCCGTCGTGAAGCTGTCGTTCCTGATCGCCGTGGCGCTCGGGATCGTCACCGTCGTGGCGACGTTCCTGATCTGGCTGATCCTCAACCAGACGGGCATCTTCAACGACCTCGACCAGGTGCTGCGCGACATCCTGGGCGACCAGAACTTCACCATCCAGGACAGCTTCAACGTCGGGCAGGTCATGCTGTTCTCGATCGTCGTGGCCGTGCTGAACGTCGTGGTCGGCACCGTGCTCGGCGCCGTCGTCGCCGTGCTCTACAACCTCAGCGTCCGGGTCACCGGCGGCCTGCTGGTCGGCTTCACGAACAACTGATCCGGGTCGGATCGGCCCCCGCGGCCGATTCGTCATCTCCGTCGTGGTGCTGTAGGCTTTACGACGGTCCGGGGGCTATAGCTCAGGCGGTTAGAGCGCTTCGCTGATAACGAAGAGGTCACAGGTTCAAGTCCTGTTAGCCCCACTCCCGAAGGTCCTCCGACGGGTTCACCCGGTACCTCGGGGCCTTAGCTCAGTTGGTAGAGCGCCTGCTTTGCAAGCAGGATGTCAGGAGTTCGATTCTCCTAGGCTCCACGAAAAATAGGCCTTTCCCTGCTCGCCCACGTCGTGGGTTCGCGGGGATTTTTCGTTCGTGCTCGTTCGGCTGCGCCGCCGCTCCTGCGGCGCAGCGCGTCGGCTCCGCCGACCCAGATGGCACAGCCGCCTGCGGAGCGGGCGACGTCGCTTCGCTCGTCGCGGGGGGGGGCAACGTCGCTTCGCTCGTTGCCGCGGGGCATGGGGCGACTTCGCTTCGCTCGTCACCGCCGTGACGTCGCTTCGCTCGTCGCGGAGGCGCGGGGGTGCACGGAGGGCCCGACTCCGGGGAGGAGGCGGGCCCTTCGGGGTGGTGCGGGGGCTGAGCGACTAGGCCTTCGTGTCGGCGTCGTCGTCGGCGACCCAGAGCTCGTCGTCGGCACGGAGCGTCTGCACCGCGGCGAAGACGAGGCCGCCGAGCGCCACGACGCCGAGGCCGATCAGCAGCACGCCGCCGACTCCGGGGCCCGACTTCTTCTTGGCGGGCGCGTACTTCTCGGCCTGCGAGGCGAACTTGCCGCCCTGCTTCTTGGCCTTCTTGACGGCCTTCTTGACCTTGGGGTCGTTGACGAGGTCGAGACCGCCGAAGTAGGAGGAGAGGGCCGGGTAGACGTCGTGCTTCAGACGGTCCTGGGCGACGGTCGCGGCGTGGCTGCCGGCCGAGAGGCCCTGCGAGACGGCCGGACGGACGTTCTGGTCGACGGCGTGCTTGATGCGCGGCGTCACGTTCTTGTTGGCGTACCGGACTCCGTGGTCACGGGCGTCGCCGATCACCTTGCCTGCGTGGCTCACGACCTCGCGCTGCTCGGACCACACGTCGAACGCGTGCTTCTTGAACTTCTTCAGTTCTTTCTTCTGCTTGCGTGACAGGGCCACAGTGTTCCTCCAACGACTAGTGCGCAACGGCTCGGTTCGATGCTGGCCTCCCAGTCTGGCACGAGGCTTCCTGGCAGGTAACACCGCGCTCGCTGGGCACCCGCTGATGTGCGGAGGGCCCTGTGGGAGAATGGCGTCATGTCTACGCACACCGCTGTCGCCACCATCAAGACCAACCACGGCACCATCACCGTGAACCTCTTCGGCGACCACGCACCCAAGACCGTCGCCAACTTCACCGGCCTCGCCACCGGCACCATCGAGTGGACCCACCCCTCCACGGGCAAGGTCAGCACCGACCGGCTCTACGACGGCGTCGTCTTCCACCGCATCATCAAGGACTTCATGCTCCAGGGCGGCGACCCGCTCGGCCAGGGCATCGGCGGCCCCGGCTACCAGTTCGACGACGAGATCCACCCCGAGCTCAACTTCGGCGAGCCCTACGTCCTCGCCATGGCGAACGCCGGCAAGCAGGGCGGTCGCGGCACCAACGGCTCGCAGTTCTTCATCACCACCGTGGCCACGCCGTGGCTGCAGGGCAAGCACACCATCTTCGGCGTCGTCGCCGACGACGAGTCCAAGAAGGTCGTCGACGCCATCGAGGCCGTCCCCACCGACGCCCGCGACAAGCCCCTCGAGGACGTCGTGATCGAGAGCGTCACCATCGACGAGGTCTAGGTGACACAGGTCCCCGCCGACGCCGCGAACTACTGCTACCGGCACCCCGACCGGCAGAGCTTCGTGCTCTGCCAGCGGTGCGGCCGCACCATCTGCGGCCAGTGCCAGACCCCGGCCGCGGTGGGCGTGCACTGCCCGGAGTGCGTGCGCGAGGCCCAGGCCTCCGCTCCGCGTGTCCAGCCTCGTGTCATGGGCAGCATCCGCAGCGCCTCGCGCGGCGGGGCCCCGGTCGTCACGTACGGCCTCATCGGCGTCAGCCTCGTCGTCTACCTCGCGCAGGTGCTCACGGGCGGCGTGGTCAGCTCGGCGTTCTCGTACTACGCGCCGATCGCTCTGGTCGAGCCATGGCGCATCGTCACGTCGATGTTCACCCACGGCAGCGTCCTGCACATCCTCTTCAACATGTACGCGCTGTACATCTTCGGAGCGCAGCTCGAGCGGACGTTGGGCAGGGCGCGCTACGCGGCGCTCTACTTCATCAGCGGGCTGGGCGGCGCGGCCGCGGTGACGCTCCTGTCGCCGACCACTCCGGTGGTGGGTGCGTCCGGGGCGATCTTCGGCCTCATGGCGGGCTTCTTCGTGATCGCGCGCAGCCTGGGCGGCTCGAACGGCGTCCAGCTGCTCGTCCTGCTGGGCATCAACCTCGCCATCGGCTTCGTCTCCCCGAACATCTCGTGGCAGGCGCACGTCGGCGGGCTCGTCGTGGGCGCCCTCGTGTCGTTCCTCTACACGAAGACACGCCACCGCTCGAGGGCCGGCCTGCAGACGGCGGGGCTCGTCGCCGTCGGGGCGGTCTGCCTGCTGATCGTCCTCGGGCGCTCGGCGATGTACCTCGGCTACCTCTGACCCGGCCCCCGGGCACCTCCGACGCGAGGTGAGCAGAACGAAGGAGGCGGCACCCACCTGGGTGCCGCCTCCTTCGTCGTCGGGCCGGTCCGATCTCAGCGAGTGGCGTTCTCCACCGACTTATCCACAAGACTGTCCACAGTGGGGATAGTTACAGCGGTGTAAGTGCGAACGCCTGTTCGAGAGACGGGGCCCCGAGCGCCTAGCGCCAGCGGGTCGTCATGAGGAACCCGATGAACATGATCCCGAAGCCGATCAGGATGTTCCACGAGCCGAGCGAGCCGATGGGCAGGGCGCTCTGGCTCACGTAGAAGACGACGATCCAGGCGAGGCCGATCAGCATGAAGCCGAACATGACCGGCTTGAACCACACCGGGTTCGGGGCGTCGGCCGCGGGGCGCGCCTCGGCGGAGCGGTCCGCGCGGGCGCGGGCGGGCTTCGAGGTGGGGTTCTTGTCTGCAGCCATGGCGCACATCCTAGCGTGGCGGCCCTGACGGGCTCCTCGGCCGGGCGGCACCTCGTCCACAGGGTCCGGCCCGCGGCCCCCGAGGCCCCAGGCGCCGCGGTTAGGATCGACCCCATGACCGTCGACGCGCGCCTCGCCTCCGTCGACGGCCGTCGTCCCCGGCGACGACGCCGACCGGTGTCGTTCGTCGGCGTGCTCGGCGAGCTCCTCATCACGGCAGGCGTCCTGGTGCTGCTCTTCATCGCGTGGCAGCAGTGGTTCAACGACCTGGTCGTGGCGGGCGAGCACCGGGACCAGGCCTCGCAGCTCTCTCAGCAGCTCGAGCGCCAGGCGCAGGAGGCGCCTCCCGCCGCTGCAGACGCGGCCGGCGACCCCCCGGTCACCGCCGCCCCCGCCGAGGCCGAGCAGTTCGCGAACCTGTACGTGCCGCGCTTCGGCGCCGACTACGCCGTGCCGATCGCGGGCGGCACGAGCACGGTCCGCACCCTGAACAAGATCGGCATCGGGCACTACGACGACACGCAGATGCCCGGCGAGGTCGGCAACTTCGGGATCGCCGCGCACCGGACGACCTACGGCGCCCCGTTCAACGCGGTCGCCGACCTGCGACCGGGCGACGAGCTCTACGTCCAGACGGCCGACGGCTGGTACACCTACGCCTTCCGCAACCTCCAGTACGTGCCGGCGACCCAGGTCTCGGTGCTGCAGCCCGTGCCCGACTCGCCCGACGTGTCCGCCGCCTCCGGGGAGCGCCTCATCACCCTCACCAGCTGCAACCCCATGTTCACCGCCCAGGAGCGCATCGTCGCCTACGGCGTCTTCGACTCGTGGCAGCCTCTCTCGGACGGCCCGCCCGCCGCCCTGGCCGCGGCCGGGATCGGGGGCTGACCGTGTACGGCGCCCTCTGGCGCGTGCTGCCGGGCCCCTGGTGGCTGCGGCTCCTGCTGCTGCTCGTGCTCCTCGCCGCCGTCCTGTTCGCCCTGGTCGAGTGGGTCTTCCCGCTCGTGAACGAGCTGATCCCGGCCCCCGATGTCACCGTGGAGGAACAATGACGCGCATCCTGGTCGTCGACAACTACGACAGCTTCGTCTACACGCTGAACGGCTACCTGCAGCAGCTCGGGGCCGAGACCGACGTCGTGCGCAACGACGCCTTCGGCCGTGACGAGATCGCCGGTCGCATCTCCGAGTACGACGCCGTCCTGCTCTCGCCCGGCCCCGGCACCCCGGCGGCGGCGGGCGTCTCGGTCGACGTCGTGCACGCCGCCCTCGCCGTCGACAAGCCGCTGCTCGGCGTCTGCCTCGGCCACCAGGCCATCGCCGAGGCCCTCGGCGCCACCGTCACGCACGCCGAAGAGCTGATGCACGGCAAGACGTCGCGCGTCGAGCACGACGACAGCGCCTTCTACGCCGACGTGCCGCAGCCCTTCACGGCCACCCGGTACCACTCGCTGGCCGTCGTCGACGAGACGGTGCCGGGCGACCTCGAGGTCACGTCCCGCACCTCCGGCGGGGTGATCATGGGCCTGCAGCACCGTTCCGCGCCGCTCTACGGCGTGCAGTTCCACCCCGAGTCGGTCCTGACCCAGGGCGGCTACCAGATGATCGGCAACTGGCTCGGCGTCGCCGGCCTGCCGGAGGCGGCGGTCACCGCGCGCTCGCTGAGCCCGCTGGTCGACCTGAGCTGACGTCGGCCCCCCGCCGCGTCGGCGGTGGGGGGCCGTGGCCTTCAGCAGGCGCGGGTCAGCCTGCGCTGCACACCCCGAGCGTGATCTCCGAGCCCTGCGGCTGGTCGCCCGGCGGGAGGGACTGGTTGGACACGCTGCCGCCGGAGCAGCCGGGGTCGACGTACGACTTCACCGTCAGGCCGAGCTGGTCGCCGAGGACCGAGACGGCCTGCTCGAACGACTGACGGGTCACGTCGGGGACGCTCACCTTGCCGTTGCTGACGACGAGGTCGACAGTGGTGCCGACGTCCACCTGGGTGCCGGCGGCCGGCGTCGACTCGAGGACCCCGTTCTCGGGGACGTCGGGCGAGTAGTCGGAGACCTGCTGCCCCTGGACGAGCCCCGCCGCGGTGATCGCGGCCCACGCCGCGTCGAGCTGCTGGCCGTCGACGGAGGGCATCGCGACCTGGACGGGCCCCGAGGACACCGTGACGGCCACGGCGGAGTTCTTCAGCACGGCCGTGCCGGCCTCCGGGTCGGTCGAGATGACGAGGCCCTCGTCGACGGTGTCGCTCGGGGCGTCGGTGCGCGTCACCGTGAGGTCGAGGTCGCCCAGCTGGGCGGCGACGTCGTCGTAGGTGCTGCCCGCGACGACGGGGATGGTCGAGGTCTGGGCGTTGTCGATCTGGGGCGGCTGGAGGTTCACCACCCAGAACACCACGGCGACGATCACGATGCCGACGAGCACGATGCCCGCCCAGATCCAGGCGACCGGGGGTCGTGTCTGCGTGCGCTGGGGCCGGTCGTTGTCGTCGGAGGAGAGTTCCTTCAGCGCGGCCTCGCTGCCGACCCGGCTGTGCGGGTCGACGCCGAAGAGCGTCGAGCCGGCCTCGGGCGCGGCCCGGCGTCGTTCGGGCGCGCGCCCCTCGCCGGCGGCGTGGACGTCGTCCCGGAAGTCGGCGGCCGTCTGGAAGCGCTCGAAGCGGTCCTTCGCGAGGGCACGGAGCACCACGGCGTCCAGGGCCGGCGAGACCGCGGGCGCGACCGTGCTCGGGGGCACGGGTGCTTCGCTGACGTGCTGGTAGGCGACCGCGACGGGGGAGTCGCCCCGGAACGGCGCGCGGCCGGTGAGCAGCTCGAAGAGCAGGACGCCGGTCGAGTAGAGGTCGGAGCGGGCGTCGACCGTCTCGCCCCGTGCCTGCTCGGGGCTGAAGTACTGGGCAGTGCCCAGGATGGTCGTCGTCTGCGCGACCGTGGCGGACGAGTCGGAGATGGCTCGGGCGATGCCGAAGTCCATGACCTTGACCTGGCCGGAGTGCGTGATCATGACGTTGCCGGGCTTGATGTCGCGGTGCACGACGCCCGCCCGGTGCGAGTACTCGAGGGCGGTGAGGATGCCCTCGGTGATGCGCACGGCCTCGGTCGGGTCCATCGGGCCCTCGCGGACGACGTCCTTGAGGAGCCGCCCCTCGACGTACTCCATGACGATGAAGGGGACCTGCACCTCGTGGCCGCTGCGGTCACGGGTCGACTCCTCGCCGGCGTCGAAGACGCGGACGATGGTGGGGTGTGCCATGCGGGCCGCGGCCTGCGCCTCCTGGCGGAAGCGGGTGCGGAACGCGGGGTCGGTGGCGAGCGACGGCTTCATCAACTTGATCGCCACACGGCGGCCGAGCCGCGCGTCGGTCCCGACGTGGACGTCGGCCATCCCGCCCCGGCCGATCAGCTCGCCGATCTGGTACCGGTTGGCGAGGAGGTGGATGCCCTCTCTCACGCCTTCAGCCACGCGCCAGTCTCCCCTCTGGGACCCCGCTGCCTGCGCGACCCTTCCGAACCGGACCCAGTGTATCCGGGCCTCGACCCCCGGACGGGGCCGCCGCCTACGCCAGAGGGATGATTGTCAGCGCTTCGTGACACCTCTGGACGACCGAGGCCACGATCGTCGCTGACGATCGTGGCCTCGGTCGGCGCGGAAGGCCTAACCGTCGTTGCCGTCGCCCGGGCTCGGGCTCGGGGTCATCGGCGGTGCTGTCACGGCGACCGTCACGCCGGCCGACGGAGCGGAGCTCAGCTGACCGCAGACGGCGACGTACTGGACGGTCATGTTGCCGGGCGTCGCCGACTTGACCGAGACGCTCGTCACGTTGGTGCCGAGCTGCCCGCTCGTCTGGCCCGCCGAGTCCGTGCCGCCCGTGATCGAGTACGTGTAGCCGGTCAGCGTGTACCCCACGGGGCAGTTGCCGTAGGCCTGCCACGAGATGGTGACCTGTTCCTGGCCGTTGCCGCTCACCTGCGGGGCGGAGGCGGTCGGTGCGGTCGGCTGCGGGGGTGTCGGGGCCGCACGGTAGATGTACATCGTCACGGAGGCGCCGATGGGCACGTTGCCGCTGCGGTCGAGACCCGCGACGGTCCCGACCGCGGCCTGGTCGGGAGCCGGGGTCGTCGCGTCGACGGACGTGACGTCGAGCCCGAGGTCGCCGAGGCGGCCGCGCGCGTCGTCCTCGGCGAGGCCGACGTAGACGCTCTCGTCGACGGCGACCGTCGTCGGGCTCGGCTCGGGCTCGGGCGTCGTGGTCGACGGCGACGGCGCGGGGGCCGACGACGAGGGGGTGGTCGGTGCCGGTGTCGGGTCGCCCGAGGTGACCGCGAACGCGATCAGGGCGCCGACGCCGGCGAGGACGATGACTCCCAGCACGATGAGGGGCCAGAACCACGGGCTGCGCGGCTTCTTCTCGTCGTCCAGCTCGTCGCCCTCGCCGCGCTGGGCCTCGGGGTCGGCGGCACCGGGCGTCCAGGCAGCGGCGCCCGGCTGCTGGCGCGTGCTGCCGGTGGGGTCGTAGAGCTGGGTGGTGGCGTCCTGGGCGCTGAAGGCCTGGGTCGCGGCGTCGCCTGCCCCGGCGGCGGCCATGCCGATCATCGGGACCGCGACGGTGGCGGCGGCCACGTCGCCTCGACGCAGGGCCCGGGCCGCCTGGGCGAGCGCCGAGGCGCTGGCGGGACGGTCGGCCGGCTTCTTGGCGATGCAGGAGAGCACCAGGCGGCGCACGGGCTCGGACACCGTCGAGGGCAGGTCGGGCGGCTGCTCGTTGATCTGGGCCATCGCGATGGCGACCTGCGACTCGCCCGTGAACGGGCGTCGGCCGGCCAGCGCCTCGTACGCCACGATGCCGAGCGAGTAGATGTCGGTGCTCGGCGACGCGGGGTGCCCGCTGGCCTGCTCGGGCGACAGGTACTGCACCGTTCCCATGACCTGGCCGGTCGCGGTGAGCGGCACCTGGTCGGCGATGCGCGCGATACCGAAGTCGGTGATCTTGACGCGGCCGTCGGGCGTCACGAGCAGGTTGCCCGGCTTGATGTCGCGGTGCACGAGGCCCGCGGCGTGCGCGGCCTGCAGGGCGGACGCGGTCTGCGCGACGATGTCGAGCACCTTGTCGGTGGGCAGCACCCGGTCGCGCTCGAGCACGGTCGACATGGCCTCGCCGGGGACGAGCTCCATCACGAGGTAGGCGCTGCCCTCCTCCTCGCCGTAGTCGAAGACGTTCGCGATGCCCTCGTGGTTGACGAGGGCGGCGTGCCGCGCCTCGGCGCGGAAGCGCTCGAGGAACCCGGGATCGCCGAGGTACTCGTCCTTGAGGATCTTGATCGCGACCGTTCGGCCGATGACCAGGTCCGTGGCTTCCCAGACCTCGCCCATGCCGCCGATGGCGACGCGGGTCGACAACTGGTATCGCCCACCGAAGGTGATTCCGCCGGAAGGTCTCATTTGTTCAGCACCGCCTCTAGTACTTTCTTCGCGATTGGTGACGCGACACTGTTCCCGAACGCGGACTGTCCGAGTCCGCCGCCGTTCTCGACGACCACCGAGATGGCCACTTCTGGGTCCGCCGCCGGCGCGAAGCCGGTGAACCACAACGTGTAGGGGTCGCCTGGGCCGTTCTCGGCCGTTCCCGTCTTGCCCGCGACGTCGACACCAGCGATTCTCGCACCGCTGGCGGCGCCGTCCGCGACGTCCTGCACCATCATGTCGGTCATCGTCTGAGCCGTCGCCGTGCTGACGGGCTTCCCGTACTCGCTGGGCGAGAAGTCCTCCACGGGGCTGAGGTCGGGGTTCAGGACGCTCTCGATCAGCGTCGGGTCCATGAGCGTGCCGCCGTTGGCGATCGCGGACGAGACCATGGCCATCTGCAGCGGCGTGACCCGGTCCGAGCCCTGGCCGAACGACTGCAGCATGAGCGTGGCGTCGTCGATCGGCTCTCCGTCGCGCTCGATCGGGAAGCGGCTCGGCGTGACGGCCTGGGGGATGTCGATCGAGTCGTCGCCGAAGCCGAACGCCGCGGCCTGGTCGGCCATGGCGTCGGTGCCGAGGGCCTGCCCGAGCTGCGCCATGGGGATGTTGCACGACAGGCGGAGGGCGGTGGCGATGGTGGCCGTCTCGCCGCCTCCGCAGCTGCCGCCCTCGGCGTTGTTGATGCTGAAGGTGGATCCGGGCAGCTGCAGGGTCGCCGGGTTCGGGAACTCGCTGTCGGGCGTGTAGTCGCCGCTCTCGAGGGCCGCGGCCACCGTGACGAGCTTGAACGTGGAGCCGGGGGCGTAGAGGTCGCCCTGGATGGCTCTGTTCTGCAGCGGGTCCGACGGGTCGGCGACGAGCGCGTCGTACGAGCTCTTGACCGACGCGGGGTCGTGCGACGCCAACGGGTTGGGGTCGTAGCTCGGCTTCGACACCATGGCGAGGATCTTGCCCGTCGCCGGGTCCATCGCGACGACCGAGCCCGAGTTGTCGCCGAGGGCGTCGTACGCCGCCTGCTGCACCACCGGGTCGAGCGTGAGGTTCACCGTGGCGCCCTCGGGGTCCTGACCCGTGAGCAACGAGTTGATCGAGTCGAAGAACTGCGAGTTCGCGTTGCCGGTCAGCTGCTGGTTCATGGCGTCCTCGACGCCGCGCGAGCCCTGGCCGAGCGTGTAGTAGCCCGCCACGGGGGCATAGAGCTCGGGCTGCGGGTAGGTCCGCTGGAACTCGTAGACGTCGTCGACGGGCACCGACTGCGCCACGGGCTGGCCGCCTACGAGGATCGGACCGCGCTGGGCCGAGTAGCTCGCGAGCAGGGACCGGTAGTTGCGCCCGTCGGCGCGCAGCGCGTCGGCCTGGATCGTCGTGATGTACGAGCTCGAGATGAAGAGCGCCACGAACATGGCGAGCACCACGAAGCTCACGCGCTTGAGTTCTTTGTTCATCAGCCGATCACCAGCCTCGGTTGGTCGCGGACGGAGTCGGACAGCCGCAGCAGGAGCGCCACGATGATCCAGTTCGCCACGAGGGAGGAGCCGCCCGCGGCCATGAAGGGGGCCGTCAGCCCGGTCAGGGGGATCACCCGCGTGACGCCGCCCATGACGACGAACACCTGCAGGGCGATGACGAAGGCGATGCCGACGCCGAGCATCCGCCCGAAGTCGTCCTGGCCGACGAAGCCGATGCGGAAGCCGCGGGAGACGAGCAGCAGGTAGAGCGCCAGGATGGCGAAGATCCCGGCCAGGCCGAGCTCCTCGCCGAGCGAGGCGAAGATGTAGTCGCTCTCGGCGAGGGGCGTCGTCTGCGGACGGCCCTGTCCGAGCCCGGTGCCGACGAGGCCGCCGTTCGCGAAGCCGAACAGGCCCGTCACGAGCTGGAACGAGCCGCCGTCGGCCGAGTACTCGGCAGGGTCGAACGGGTTCAGCCAGGCCCGGAAGCGCCCCTGGACGTACCCGAGGAACGTGCTGGCGACGATGGCGCCCCCGAGGAACAGCGTGAGGCCCAGCACGATCCAGCTGCCGCGGCCCGTGCCGATGTAGATCATGACCAGGAACAGGCCGAAGTACAGCAGCGAGGTGCCGAGGTCGCGCTGGAAGATCAGCACGCCCATGGCGACGACCCAGACGATGAGGATGGGCCCCAGGTCGCGGGCGCGCGGGAACCGCATGCCGAGGATCTTGGGCCCCATCAGCGACAGGTTGTCGCGGGCGGTCACCAGGTACCCCGCGAAGAAGATCGCCAACGTGATCTTCGCGATCTCGCCGGGCTGGAACGAGAACGGCCCGATGTCGATCCAGACGCGCGCGTTCAGCCCCTCACGGCCGAGGCCCGGGATCAGGGGGAGCAGGAGCAGGGCGATGGACACGAACATCGCGATGTAGCGGTACCGCGAGAGCACCCGGTAGTTGCGCACGACGATCAGCGCGACGAGCGCGATCGTCATCGCCATGACCGTCCACGCGATCTGCTTGATGCCGAAGGCGGCCCAGCCCTCGCGCCCGTAGGCGAGGTCGATGCGGTAGATCATCGAGATGCCGATGCCGTTGAGCGTCAGCGCGATCGGCAGGAGGAACGGGTCGGCCTCGCGGGCGACCACCCGGAGCACGAGGTGGAAGATCAGCCCGAGGCCGAGCACGGCGGAGCCGGCCACCAGCACGGAGGCGTCGATCGCCCCGGTCGCTCCGAGCTGCACGAGGACGATGGCCCCGGCGCCGATGCCGGCCGCGACGATCAGCAGCAGCAGCTCGAGGTTCCGCAGCTTCGCGGGCTGGCGCAGCCGCAGCGTGATCGCCTGCGTCAGGTTCTGGGCCTGCCCCGGGTCTCGAGGCGAGGTGCCGGAGGCGCGGGCGGGTCCACGGGACGCTCCCGCGCCTCCTGCGGGACGGCCGATCAGCTCGGTGGAGGCCTCGTCGGACCGCTGGTCATCGAGCGACGGCATCGGCCAGCCTCTCGACGATGGCGCGGGCGTCGCCGAGCGAGTCCGCGTTGATCGTGTCCTCGACGGTCTGCTGCGTGTAGTTCGGCAGGTCGTCCACCCGGACGTCGGTGACCTCGTGCACCTCGCTGAGCGTGATCGGGCCGAGCGTCTGCTGGACGCCCTTGTAGATCACGACCGTGCCGTTGCGCTCGCCGACGTAGTAGTGGTCCTGGGTCCACTGGTAGGCGAGGAACAGACCGGCGACGAGGGCGCCGACGGCCACGACCAGCGCCACCAGCCAGGTGACGCGGCGACGGCGACGGCGACGTCTGTCCTCGGCGATGAGCTCGGCGAGGTACTCGTCGGACTCGGGCTCGAAGTGGCTGTCCTCCGGGGTCGAGGCGACCTTGAGGGGGTGCAGCAGGATCGTCGGCAGCCGCAGCGACTTGCGACCGGCCTCGCCCTCGAACGTCAGCGGAGCCGAGGCCGAGCCGACCGTGACCGGGGGCTCGACGGACGAGTCGCCGGTGTCGTCGACGTCGACGATCACGACCGTCACGTTGTCGGGGGCGCCGTGGTCGAGGGTCTCCTTGACGAGGCGGCGCGTGGTCTGGTCGGCGTCGAGCCCGGCGGCGAGGGCCTTCTTGATGCGGTCCTCGGCGAGGTAGCTGCTCAGTCCGTCGGAGCAGATCAGCCACCGGTCGCCCGGCTGGGTGCCGATGATGGCCGTGTCGATCTCGGGGGCCGCGTCGACGTCGCCGAGGACGCGCATCAGGACGCTCCTGCGGGGGTGGACCGCCGCCTCCTCGGCCGTGATCCGGCCGCTGTCGACGAGCCGCTGGACGAACGTGTGGTCCGCGGTGATCTGGCTCAGCTCGCCGTCGCGCCACAGGTAGATGCGGGAGTCGCCGATGTGGGCGATCGTCATGCTGTCGCCGACGCGGAGCAGCGCGCTCACGGTCGTGCCCATGCCGGTGAGCTCCTGGTGCTCGAAGACCGTCTCGGCCAGCAGCTGGTTGGCCGCGATCAGCGACGACTGCAGCGCGAACTCCGCGTCGCCCGGCGACGTGTACTGCTTGTCGGTCTCGCGGATGCGGCGGATGGCGATGGCCGAGGCGACGTCGCCGCCGGCGTGGCCGCCCATGCCGTCCGCGACCACGAACAGCTGCTGACCGGCATAGCCGCTGTCCTGGTTGTTGGACCGGATCTTGCCCACGTTGGACAGGGCGGCACTCTTGGGCGTCGTCATCGGGCGGCTACCGTCGCAGCTCGAAGCTCGTCTGCCCGATCGTCACCGTGGCGCCCGTCGGCACCGGAGTGGGCACGGTGACGCGCTCGTCCGCGAGGAACGTCCCGTTCGTGCTGTCCAGGTCCTGTACGACCCACCGTCCGTTCCAGAGCATGAGCCGGGCGTGGTGCGTCGAGGTGTAGTCGTCGCGGATGACCAGGTTGCTCTCCTGCGACCGACCGATCGTGAGGGGGCCGTCGCCGAGCGGCATCTCGAGACCCGCCTTGGCGCCCTTCGTGATGACGAGGCGCGTCGCGGCGCCGTCGGACGAGGGGGCGACGGGCGGACGCTGCTGCGCGGGCGCCGGCGTGGACACGGGCCGGGGCGCAGGAGGCGCGGCGGCGGAGGAGGAGGCGCGTCCCGGCTGCTGGTCGGTCGGCATCTTGCGCGCCCGCTGGCCGAAGAGGTCGGACCGAAGGGCGAAGACGACGGCGAAGACGAAGAGCCACAGCACGGCCAGGAAGGCGAAGCGCAGCGCGAAGAGGGTCAGCTCACTGGTCACCAGGATCCCCCTCGGACGTCGGGCCCGTCGAAGGGGTCGGGCGTCGATGACTGGGGGAGCACCCGGAACACGATACGCGTACGACCGATCTCGATGACCGAGTCGGGCTGCAGGGCGGCCTTCGAGAGCGGTGCCCCGTTGAGCTTCGAGCCGTTCGTGGAGCCCAGGTCGCGGGCCTGGGCACGCTGGCCGTCCCAGAGGATCTCGACGTGCTTGCGGCTCGTGCCCGTGTCCTGCACCGTGATGTCCGCGTCGCTGCCCCGGCCGATGACGGTGCGCTGGCCGGTGAGGGCGTGGCGCGTGCCGTCCACGTCGACGAACGGTCGCCACGTGACGTCGCCCTGCACGTTGCGCGAGTCGACGGCGAGGATGCCGACGCTCAGCGCCTCGTCCTCCCGGAGCCGGACCCGGAGCGGACCGGCGAACTGGTAGCCCTGCGCCGTCGCGTGCCGCTGCGTGAGCTGCGTGAGCTCGTCGATCAGGGCAGGCCCTACGGATGCCATCGCCTCGTGGTCGACCGGGGACAGCCGGACCAGGAGCTCGTTCGGCACGAGGATGCGGTCACGGGAGACCACGGCCGCCTTCGTGTCGAGCTCGCGCCGCAGCGCGCTCGTGATCTCGAGGGGCTGCACGCTCGAACGGAACGTCTTGGCGAAGGCGCCGTTCACGGCGCGCTCCAGCCCGCGTTCGAAGTTGTCGAGCAGTCCCATGGGTCTCCAGGTTCGGGGGTCGCTGGTCGCCCGATCTTAGCCGGACGGCGTGGACGGCCCCCGCAGGTGCTCTGACGGGGCGCTCGGACATGATAATGTTCTCGAGTTCGCGCGAGTGGCGGAATTGGCAGACGCGCTGGCTTCAGGTGCCAGTGCTCGAAAGGGCGTGGGGGTTCAAGTCCCCCCTCGCGCACGAACGAAAGGCCCTCCTATCGGAGGGCCTTTTTCGTTCGTCGTGCCTTCTGTCGCGCCGCCGCCTCTGCGGCGCGACGACGAAAGGCCCTCCTACTGGAGGGCCTTCTTAGTTCGTCGTGCCCTCTGTCGCGCTGCCGCCCCTGCGGCGCGACGACGAAGGGCCCTCCGGTGGAGGGCCCTTCTCGGTCGGTCCGTGAGCGCGTCACGGGCGGCGACGTGGCTCAGATGCCGTCGACGGCTGCCTTGGCGCGCTGCATGGCGGTCTGCGCCGACTCGTCGTTCGACTGCAGGGACGTGCGGAGGGTGTTGATGATCGTGCGCACCTCGGTCGCGACGCGGTTCCAGCGCTGCTCCTTGGTGGCGTACTCCTCGCTCGAGCCGTCGGCCTGGTAGTCGGCCATCGCCGTCTTGACGTCGGCGTCGCGCTGCGTGATGAGCGCCTCGAGCCGACCGGCGACGGCGTTGAAGTTGTCCTGGGCGTTGCCCGAGGCCGCGAGGTCGTAGTCGCGGCGGTCCGTTGCGTTGGCCATCTGTCTGCTCCCCTTGCCTTATGCCTGCGTGCCGAAACGGGCCGACTCGAAGCCGGCGCCCGCCTGGGCCGACGAGGTCTCGTCGGCGATCTGCTGCTCCCCCTCGAGGAACGCGCGGTTCTGGCCCGTGATGCCGGTGAGCACCGACGACAGGGCCGCGTTGAGCTCGACGGAGATGCCGTCGACCTCGTTCTTGAAGCGGTCGAAGGCTGCTCGTCCGGCGCCGTTGAAGCGCCCCTCGAGCGGCTCGGCGGCGTCGGCCAGCTGGCGGACCAGGGCGCCGAGGTCGTCGCCGGCCCCGCTCGTCTTCTGGCTCAGCTGCGTGAGTGTCTCGCTCCCCATGGCGAACTTCATCATCGTCTCCTCGTGCGTCTCGAACTGGTGGTCGACATATGAGGAAACCACGGGGACGGCGCCTCCGCCACCCGTCCCAGGGGTACATCTCGGTCGCCGAGGAGGACGGACAGATCGGTCTGCCGCCCCCTTCGGCCGCCATCGACCCGCGCAGCTCGTGATCCGTTAGATTGGGGCGGTTCGGCGGTCGAGGGGACCTCGCCGGGCGCGCCGCCGGTCGCGGCGGGCGGCACGGCTGGTCCCGGGGACGAGAGGCGGCGCCGATGGGTGCTCTGGTGGGCGCGCGGAGCTGCGGTCGGTGCGGGGCCCCGCTCGCCACAGGCGGCTCGTGGTGCTCGTCCTGCGGCGTCCGCATCGTCCCGGCCGCACCCGGCAGCGCCATCGGCACCTACTCGGGCCTGCTCGCCGGCGTGCAGCCCGCTGCTCCCTCACGACGTCGCGGCGCCGTCGCGCTCGACTGGGGCGTGCCCCTCGCGCTGCTGGCCGTGCTCGTCCTCGGGGTCGTGACGGGCGCCTCCTCGGCTGCTCCCGGCGCCGCCCTCGTGCCC